>NZ_NFIR01000039.1:0-22410 GCF_002159465.1 Eubacterium sp. An3 | reverse complement strand
AGATCAGTATGAAAAAGAATACTATGCAGCATTAGATGAAAGAGCTGAAGCTTTAGCAGGGTAACTCAACATTAAAAGGGCATATTTAATTTGTACTTTTTCTTGACATAGGACCAGATACCTATGTGTCTGTCCTGTTCGGGCATAAATACCGGGGATCCATCGACGCGGACAGTTTTATCCGGAGCTTTTCCCATATGGAGTTCCCGTCTTTTTTGACGCTGGACTATGCGCCGGTGCTTCCGGACATTATCGAGGACAAGCTGGGGTCTGCGTCCATGAACAATGAGCGTGCCATCAGCAACGAGGAAGAAAAAAAGCGAAAACGGAACCAGATCTCTACCGGTCCATCCTACCGCCTGCAGAAACGGAAGGAAAAGATCGAAGAATACGCCGACCAGATCAATGACAACGATGAGACCGGCTTCTTTGTCAATTTCCTTCTGGTCGTCACTGCCCCGGATGAAGAGACACTGGCGGAACGTGTCGGCCAAATGGAGGCCATCGGACGGAAAGAAGGCGTGGTCATTGAGACCGCAGACTGGTTCCAGTTGAAAGCTCTGAATACCGCCCTTCCGTATGGCGGGCGGCAGGTGGACTATATGCGTTTCTTTCTGGCATCCTCTGTGGTCGCCCTGCAGCCTTACTATGCGCAGGATATCATCGACCTGGGTGGATATTTTATGGGAATTAACCGAACGACTAAACGGTTAATTTTCGGCAACCGGAAATTGTTAAAGAATCCCCACGGTATCATCATCGGCCATACAGGATCCGGGAAATCAGTCATCATCAAACTGACGGAAATCTTACAGACCCTCATCGCCACCGATGATGATGTGCTGGTTTTAGACCCGCAGAATGAGTTTGAGGAGATTATCCGCGCACTGGGCGGCGCTTACTTCGACCTGACACCGAAGAACGGGATGAACTTAAACGGATTCGAGTTGACAGAGGAAGTTTTCTATGCGGATAAAAAGACGAAGGAAAAATTTGTGGCGACCCAGACTGCTTACGCCAAAAGCCTTGTGGCGGCTACGATGAACAACATCCTGTTTACACAGGAACATGCTACTTATGTGAGCCGGGCTACATCTATCATGTATGAAAAGATATTCGCACAGAAAAAGTTAAGGAAACAGCCTACTTTAAAAATGCTCCGGGAAGAAATCCAAGCGATCTTATCAGGGGAGGCCGGGCAGGACAGCCACAACCGTGAGATCTTACAGACCATTTATAACTGCCTGGAAGAGTATACGGAAGGAAGCTGTGACATGCTGGCCCATCCATCCACCATCCGGCTGGATAACCGGCTGGTGGGGTTTGGCCTTAAAAATGTCCCGGAGGATAACTGGGAGGCGGTCATGCTGACGGTCATGCACTATACTTCTTCTCGGATTGAATACAACCAGGCATTTCAGAGGGCCGTCCATTTCGTAGTGGATGAGACACAGGTTATCTGCCAGAAGGGAACGTCGGCGGCGCAGCTTAATACGGCAGTCACAACTTACCGGAAATTCGGCGGGATCTGTACCATGTCGATGCAGAACCTGACAGCAGCCCTTAATGATGAAAAACTGACAGAGCTTTTTTCAAACTGTGATTATAAATGTTTCTTAGACCAGGGCGGCGTGGACGCCAACGCCCTACGGGAGATCCAGGAGTTATCCCAAACGGAGTTTGACGCACTGAGCACCGACCAGGTGGGACAGGGCGTCATGGTCTGGGGGAAAAAAGTCGTCCTCTTTGATATGCGAATATCGAAAGATAATCCGTTATATTCCCTGATCTCGACGAACTTCCATGAGCGGGCAGCGCAAGCAGAAAAGGCTGGACAGGAGCCGGCGGAGAAGCCTGTTTATACAGAAGCAGACCGGACGGAGCAGATTATCCTGCAGATGGCTGATTTCGCGGAGATCAGTGCCAGGGATATCTTATCGGTATTGGATGTCACACAGGATGAAGCGGAAGCACAGCTAGCCTATCTGGTCGAGCAGGGAAAACTTGTGGAGAGCCAGACAGAGGAACGTCCGCGATATAAAAAGGTGGGATGAGTATGGGAATAAAAAAGAGCAGAGATTCCACGTTTACGGTTGTAAAGAGCGGGTTCCAGATTTCTAAGGATGGTATCCGCCGCGCCGGGAAATATGCCGACCCTATGGGACAGGGAAAAGAGGAGGGAGAACAGGAGCAGGATCCTGTCCAGTTCCTTCCTAAAAAGTTACAAAAAAAATGGATGAAATTGCCGGAAGCTAAAAAACAATTTTACAAAGAACAGGCCCTCCGTGCCATCCGTAGGAAAGCCGGAAAGAAGGGACCGGCTTTCAGCGAGGAACTGCCAGGAGCAGCCGGCAGGGAAGCGATACAGGAAACGGCCCGGCTGTTTGTAAAAGAGGAAACGTATCGGACGCATGGCTGGCGCAGGCCGAAAGCCAAGAAGATCATCGGGGAAGGGGGATTGCCAGGGCAGACCGCCAGGAAAAAAGCAGGCGCGGCGGCAATCACGGGCAAGCGGCAGGAAGAGAACAGCCATCCCACCACTCCGAGAGAAAGTTTGAGGGGTAGGACAACAAGTACAGGGACAAATAGCCAGACAACCGCAGGAATATCCGGACAATCTGCAATGGGTAATCCTGTCCGGATATCCAGTCAAGCCGGGGAAAAAGTGGTGTCGGCAGCATCTGTCCCCCTGCAGGCAGGAATCGCCGGGGCGGCAGCAAAGAAAGCAGCAAGTATGTTCGCGGAGCGGATCCGGTTTCAGAATACCGCAGTAGAAAACCAGAGAATCCGCCTACAGTCAAAGATTGACAGTGTAAAAGAATCCCATCGGCAGATGGAAACGCCGACCGATGCCCTAGCCTATACGGCGGCGGTGGCCGCAACAGGATTATTAGCGGTGGCAGTCATTGCTGTCCAGGCATTTGCCGCCGTCTTGTCTGTTTTTTTATTGATCCTGATCCCGCTTCTTATCTTGGCAGTCATTGTCACGACAGTCATTGCGCTGCTTACCAGTATTTTTTCGGCAGTAGATACCACCTATGCTTATGGTACCGGTGAGAGCATCGTGGCTGTCGCCATCGAAGAGATTGGATATCATGAGGGAGCCGGGAACCAGACAAAGTATGGGGAGTACACCGGAACCAACGGTATGTCATGGTGTCATGCCTTTGTGAGTTGGTGCGCTAACGAGTGTGGGTTTGTCGATATGGGGATCTTTCCAAAGACAGCATCTTGTGAGACTGGCCGGCAATGGTTTATCAGCCATCAGGAATACCAGACGTCAAATGGAACCTATGAACCACAGCCGGGAGATATCGTCTACTTTGATTACGACCATGTGGGTGTTTCCCATCATGTCGGCATTGTAGAGTACACAGAAAATGGTGTGGTACATACCATTGAGGGCAATAAAAATGACCAGGTGATACGGGCGCATTATGATCTGAATTACGCAGGTATCATGGGATATGGGCAGCCGGCTTATCCGGATACCGGTGTCAGCGAATACGGGACAGTCTCCGAATTTTTGGCGCAATGCAAAGAAATCGCGGATACGATCGTTGGGGATGGAGATTGGGTCTATTCCAATTCCAATCTGAAAAATACATTTGAAGAAGCCAGGGAAAAGGCAAGGAAGACAAACTGCGCGATGTATGTTGCCTGGTGTATGCAGGAGTTTGGGACACTGAAAAAAGGACAGTATTTTTACAGTAACTAGAATGGGAAGCTCACCTGCAGCAGTACGGTGCGGGAACGGCTGGAGAAATATTATGATATTTACCGGATCGGGAAAGATCTTTCCGAGAAAGATATCAAACCCGGAGATATCTGTCTGTGGAAAGGGCATACCAATGTCTATGCCGGGAAAAACAGCCAGGGGAAGAGACTATGGTATGATCTGGGACATAACCAGACGTCAGACAATAAAGCAGAGAGCGGACCGTTTGTCCGCGGCATCCGTGTCGGAAACATGGGCTGGACGGAGCTGACGACAGTGCTCCGGTTAAAAGACCAGGACTCTTACGGTTCGGGAAAGACCATCACACTGCCGGAAGGACTGGGAGATGTTTACTCTTACATGGGATGGAATATGATTACTTATCATGGAACAAGACAGTATGAGTTGCGTATTCAGAGTGGGGAACCCTATGACCGGAATGGATTCGGCGTCATCAATGGCCGGTATGTGATCGCCTGCACTTCTACCTTTGGGGAGATTGGCGATGAAGTAGATTTTGTCCTGAAGAACGGAAAGGTCATCCACGCCATCATTGGGGAACACAAAGATATGGATGATCCGGATTGTAACACCTGGGGCCATGAATACGGCCACTGTGTCGTGGAATTTTGTGTCAACAAAGCGTCATGGTATGGCTCCGGTAAGAGTATCACCAGATATCATCCGGAGTGGGCAAACACGACTGTTGTGAAAGCCGTCAACCTGCAAAAGAACTTTTTTGATGATTGACGGTACAGAAATTCTGTACACGGAAAAACATCCGTGCTGAAAATTTTGAAAAGATTTTTTCAAAGTCCAACGAAAAAAACGTACTGAAATTCAGTACGCACGAGAACATCTCCAATAAAAAAAGTAGAAAGGAAGTGGGAATCCGATGAGAAAAAAAGAGTTCCTGTTTGGAATCCTGGTCGTCATTCTTCTTGCAGCCCTGTGCATTTGCCTGGGGCTATTTTTATTGCGGCAGGATGATAGCGTGGGAATAGGGGTGGAAAAAACAACAGAGGAAATAGAAACCAATACAGCAGAAGAGAAAACAACAGAGATAACCAATGTACCGGAATCTACAACAGAGGAAAAGAAAAATCCATATAAGTTTTTGAATCTGGGGAAGATTTATTATCTCCCGCTGGATACAACGGATTTCAAAAACCAGGTGGCTGCCTTCATGGGAAACAATCATTTGACTGCAACAACTGTACTGGCATTAGGGAAAGTGGAAGATAACAAGGAAGATGCAGAAGGAACGGCAATCTTTTATCTTCAGCTTGATGATGTGGCGGGAACAATCCTCCAGGTAGCTTATGATAAAAAAGCAAAAACATTTACTTTGTCTGTTTCTGATCCAATCCCAGATATAGAAAAATATGGCGGTGTTGCAACAACGGAAGCCAATCAAAATGTATCAGAAGCAGAGCCAGAATATTCCAGTGAAGGAACAGAGATCATAAACTTTGGTGACGCCAATATCACAGATGTGGATCAGGCGTTATCCAGTGTGGCAGACATGACAACGCTGCAGCATGACCTGGGGATCTTTTTAAATGAAAATGGAGAAGAGAGAAGAAATATGTTTGTTTCTTCTGTAGAAAAAACAGAGACCGGATATAAAACTATCCTGGAGTTTGAAACGGCCCGCATTGATCGCAAAAAAATCGAAGTCATCTACGAAGGCGGAAAGTATCATTTTTCTCTGATTGAATAAGGAAGATAATAAAAGGAAGGTGAAGGTGATGAACAAAGAAGATATTACGTATGAATACGAAAAATATTTTTTGAATTTGATGAAGGAAAGTAAAACAAATCTGTATATCCGCGCAGGAGAAATCAATTGCAAACGAGTTTTTTTCCAGCACTTAAAAGAAAAAGGGGAAGCACTGGAAAAGAAAACTTTTTTGGGAATTGCTTCGGAGGCGGCAGATCGGTTTTATCTGTTCTTTTTGGAAAACTATGAAGAAAAAATGCAGAGATTGTATGATGTGGCTGCCGATGAATGGATACAGGAAACCTTTTATAGTGGAGCAAGCAGTGTAGGGAAATCGTGAAAGGGATTCTGGATAAAAGAAAATGGGGTATCAGGGGTGTCCCCTGACAAGATGCATTTATGGTAATAAAATGCGTATCTTGCAAAAAGCCTACGGCTTTTTACTGGATAAAACTACCGATCAGGTACGCAAATAGCTACCTATATGGTACACAATTTACCACATGGGTACACAATAAATGACCGATGTGGTACATAGAAAAATACCAAAGTGGTATACAAAATACCTGGATGGTACACAAAAAACTACCGGATAGGTACACAAAATACCAAAGTGGTACATAAAAAAATATAGGAAGACCAGGAGGAAAACAGATGTTGATACAAAAACATTTTCGCCTTCCAGAAGAAACAGTGGAGCAACTGAAAAAAAGGAACAGTGTAAAATATCCCACAGAAGCCAGTTATGTTAATGCAGCAATCCTGCATTTTACGGAAGAAGAAAGAATTGAAAAGAAACTGGAAAATATCCAGCAGGAACTAAAAGAACTTCATGCGCTCTGCAAAAAAGAGTTTGCCATTGATGATTCATATGGAGAAAATTTTTCGTATTAATGATGGATGGATAGATGGAGGTGATGCCGATGGATTGGCAGGGGCAGATCAATAAACTGGAAGAAAAGCTCTATAAGGTCAGAGAGAAAAAGAAAAAAATCCTGGAGGATGAAAAAGAGCTTTTGGAAAAATTAAAAAATGCCAGACAGAAAAAAGAAGAAGATGATAACCGGAAATTGATGGCGATGGTAGAAGAGCAGCTTGGGGAAATGAGCGAATCGAAATTACAGGCGCTTAAAAGTTTCCTCGCCAGGCACGCCGGGGAGTTTGTAGGAGAAGAGAAAAATTTTTCGGGAGAGAAAGCCCAAACAGAAGAAAAATTTACAGAGACGGAACCGGCAGGGACAGAAAAATTTTCAGAAGAAAAAGAGTCTTACTTGGAAAATAATTCTGATATTGCCGAGGAAGACGAATCAGAAAGGGGTGGATACCACTGGCCAGGGATCGAAGATTCGTAATCCTTTTTACACCGGAAGAATATCAGGAGATTATACGGTTAGCAGACGGTGATACGGAAATCAAACGGAAAAAAACGCAGAAGAAAAATGTCTCCGCTTATATCCGGAAATGTATCTTTGACCGGAGCGACAACCCGGCGGTCATCCAAAAAGAACTAAAAGGGCTGTCCTATCAGGTGCGGAAGATCGGCGTCAACATCAATCAGGTGGCGGCCAAAGTCAATGCCGGCTATGCAACCCCAATGGATTTAGAGAATCTGCTCTTCTATCTGAAAAAGGTGGAGGAAGAGTTTCTCCGGCTGGAAAAAAATCTGAAGGAACAAAAATCATGGCCATCACAAAAATAAACTACATCGGGACGCCGAAAGGCGGCGGGGCTGCCCATCTGAAAAATGCCATCACCTATATTCTGAACCCAGATAAAACAGAAGGGGATGTGTGGGTTGGCGGCAACGCCGGGGATACGCCGGGAGAGGTCTATCAGATCATGATGGATACCAAAAAAGAATGGGACAAAGAGGGCGGTCGACAGGGGTATCACTTTGTCATCTCTTTCCCGCCGGGGGAAGCGACGGCGGAGCAGGCATATGCTGTCATCCGGGATTTCTGTGGGAAATATCTGGGAGAAAACTATGACTATGTGTTTGCTATTCACACGGATCAGGCACATATGCATGGTCATATCATTTTTAATTCGGTCAACCGGATGAGTGGTTATAAATACCGGTACGAGAAAAGAGACTGGGAGAAATTTATCCAGCCTATCACAGACCGGATCTGTGAACGGTATGGCCTGCCGCCCCTCATATATGAGAAGAAAGGACGGAGGAAAGGAAAGTCCTATGCGGAGCATTACGCAGAAAAGGAAGGCCGTCCCACAGAAACGAAGATCATCAAAGCGGATATTGATTATTTTATCAAACGCGCGGCCAGTTGGGATGATTTCGTGGAGCAGATGCAGATGTGCGGGTATGAGATCCGTCAGAAAAAGTATGTGACGTACAAGGCGCCAGGATATGGAAATGGAAGACGGGATTACCGACTGGGGCCAGGATATACAAAGGAAGACATCATAAAGAGGATTGCCAATAAGGAAAAGGAACTGGCTGGAGAGCCACCATTATCCTCACGACTTTCGCGAACCTATCAGGCCGGCCTTGAAAATTACCTTGTGGCTCCTTTGTCGTCGTACCAAAAGAAAAAGTTGGGTATTTTTTATCGGGCCGGACATTATCTTGAAGAGAAAAACCCTTACGCCATGCGGCAGGCAGACGTCCGGAAAAATGCTATCCACATCGACCGGCTCTATGAAGAGTGCCGGTATATGTTAAAGACGGGGATTAAAAATCCTGGAGACCTGCAGAAACGGGCGGACGAAATCAAAAAGGAAGAGGCGGCGCTCCGAAATAGAAAAAACGCATTGACATCTGTATGTGATAAAGGATTGCTGGAAAAATACCAGCAGTTAAAAAAAGAGATGGAACGCCTGCCGGAGTGGGACAGTCGGTCTGTATCTTTGCAAAAAGAACTGTCCCGGCTGGAACAGGAAATGCCGGAAGGTTTTTTCTCCGAATATAACAGAGAAAAACAATCCCTGGAAGAAAGACTGCGCGCAGTCCGCCGGGAAAAGCGCATGGTCAACCGGATGATGAAAGAAGAAATGGAAAAACAAAAGAGACTGACAAAAACAGAGGAGGTGGAACAAAAGCCGGTAAGATAACAGCGTACTGAATTTCAGTACGCGGCGGCGGAAGTTATGGAAGAGAATACAAAGAAAAAAGAGAACAGACCGGAAGAGCCTGTCTCTACAGCAGAGGGAAAAAACGGGGAGGCACTGGAAAAACTGACGGCACAGAAACATCACCGTGCTGTCCTGTCATGGCTGCACATTTCCGGCGAGACCGTGCAGTTTCTTGAAAAAATCCCGGACGGCCTGGTCTGTGAATGTCTGTATTTTTGTGCCATAGATGGGATGCCCTTGCAAGAGATACAAAAAATGTTCAGCCGTTTAAAAGGGACCAGCCGTGAAAAAGCAAATATCATCTTGGAAGAGCGGAAACGCTATCTGCAAAAACTTTACGGCGAAACCGCCGAGATAGGGAAACAGATTGACGAACTGTATCAGGAAGTAAAACAAGTTTTTTCGGAAAGCCAAAAGGTACAAAAGTCAGTAGAACAGCACATGACCTATACGCTGGAAATGCAGAAAACGTTGCTGGAAGAACAAAAGGAATCCAATAAAATTGCATTGTCCAGTAAAGATGAGGTCATCCAGGAAAAAGAAAAACAGATACAACGGCTGGAGCAGGATGTAAAATCTCTGCAGGAAACCGAAACTTCCCTCCGGGAGGAAAACCGGCAGATACAGCAAAAACTTCTGGAAAAGAAAACAGAAAAATCGGCTGCCCCTACGGAAAAAGAAGAGACGCTTCTACCCCAGGAAAGAGAAACCCCTGCCAGCCAAAAGTCAGAAAAAAGGGCTGACGTCCACAAGGAACAGGTGGAACCGACATACCGGAACGGGTTCCGGAAGTTTTTCCGGAAGAGCCGTCGGGAAAAAGAATCGCGGGAGTTTATCGAAACATTTTTAGGCGATAAGGAGTACAGCCAGGAACAACGGGAGTACCTGCTTCAGTGTCTGGAAGAGGGGGACAGTGTCCGGAAGATCCAGCAGTTCGCTTCGCCCAAACTGACGGTAGAACAGATGGAACGAATGCGTAAACTGAACAGCCGATAATACACCGAAAAGGAAGAGAGGAGGAAGATGGATTGGCAACGGAAACAGAACAGGCGCAAATGCTGGGATCGAAACCGGTGCGCCCGATCATCCTGTCATCGGGGAATCCGGCCGACAAGATACAGGAACTGATGGAAAAACTGGAGCAGGGGGTGAAGGATGTTTTCCACAGTAGCCAGTATAAAGAATATCTGTCAGTCATGTCAAAATTTTATAACTACAGTTTTAACAATGTACTGTTAATCGCTATGCAGAAACCGGACGCCTCTTTGGTGGCCGGTTTTTCTGCGTGGAAAAACCATTTTGGACGGCATGTGAAGAAAGGGGAAAAAGGGATCAAGATCCTGGCACCGATATCCCGGAAAGTAAAAATAGAAGAAAAAGAGGAAGGCGGCGCCAAAATAAACGGGACGGAAACGGCAGAAGATCCGGACAAGGAAGAAAAGATAAAAAAGGTCATCACCGGTTTTAAGGTCGTCTCTGTTTTTGATATTTCCCAGACAGAGGGAAAAGACCTGCCGGAGTATTACGGAGCAAAGGAATTGTCCGGGGATGTGGAAGGGTATGCAGATCTTTTTGCGGCAGTCCGGGAAACCTCTCCGGTGCCGGTGAGGTTTGAGGATATCCCTGGAGAAGCCCATGGCTATTACCACCCGATAGAAAAGCGCATTGCCCTGCAGGAAGGAATGAGCGAATTACAAAATATCAAGACGCTGATTCATGAGACCGCCCATGCCAGGCTGCACGCCATCGACCCGGATGCCACGGAAGAAGAACGCGCCGATCAGCCGGATCAGTCTACCAGAGAGGTGCAGGCGGAGAGTGTCGCCTACGTGGTCTGCCAGCATTTTGGGTTAGATGTATCGGATTATTCTTTCGCCTACGTCGCCGGCTGGAGCAGTGGAAAGGAATTGCCGGAGCTTCGGGCGTCCCTAGACGTCATACGGAACGCGGCAAAGGAGACGATTACGGCCGTTACGGAGCAGTTGTCCCTGCAGAAGGAACAGCAAAAAGAAGCGCCAAAACAGCAGGAGATGACAAAACAAGAAACAGAAAAAACAAAGGCAATGTCAAAAAAAATGGAAAAGGGGAAGGAGATGGTACGATGCCTGTAAATGGAAAAGAAAAACGGAATGCGGGGGAATGTATCCGGCAGCTTCGGGAAGAAAGAGGGTATGATGCGGACACTATGGCCGGACTGCTCCTGCTGACGCGCAAACAACTTATCGCCATAGAAGCTGGGCGTACCACGCCGGATGAGATGACATTGGCACTGGCGGGCTATGTGTTCGGCGTTTATCCGGATGCGTTGGCGGCTGGTGAAATTGTGATAAGGAAAACCGACACGGAGTTCATGGAACAAGCGAAACAGATCCTCAGCTATCTGGAAAAGATAAAGGAAAATAACAGCCAGCTCCGGGAATATGATGATACCTTGAAAAAAGAGATCGCTGCCATGGAAAAAGAAAAAGAGCCGGCACAGACACAGGAACAAGCGAAACGTACTGAAATTCAGTACGGGCCAAAATTATAGGAGGAAATCGGATGCAATATATCTATGATATGGAAAATGTACAGGAGAGCAAAGAAAAAGGGAAAGTGCGGATGGTCGCTTACAAAGAAGCGATGGAAGCAAAAAAAGCAGAAAAAAAGCAGAAAGAGGGTGAACAGTAATGATGCGGAAGGAAGAATTTTTTATTTATATTAGGGACAACATTCGGACCTATCTTCCGGAATCCTATCAATACGCGGATATCAGCTTGGTAGAGAACGTCAAACTGAATGATCTTCATCTGACAACACTTCTTATCCGGCGCCCTGGAGAGGTAATGATACCTGCAATTTACTTGGATAATCTATATGACGCATACCGGCAGGGGAAACTGACAGAGGAATGCCTGTCGGAGCTGGCAGAAGTCCGTGTACAGGCGAATGTCGAAAATGAAAAGGAAGAACTGTTTTCGGATATCAGCCGGTATGATGCAGTCAAAGAACGCCTGCAGATGAGGGTCTGTGATTATGATCAAAACAAGGAACGCCTGAAGGGAAAGCTATACCGGCGAGAAGGGGATTTTGCCCTGACCTACCATATCGAATATGAGATGGAGGATATGTCTGCGAATTTTCAGGTCACAAACGATATATTGTCAGTATGGGGTGTAGACGAAAAGACTGTACACCGGGATGCCCTGCGGGCAGATGAACGAAGAGGGCCTGTTTTAGTAAACATGGAAGATGCCATATATCTTATGTCAGGTCAACCTGGATACTATAATTTTCTCTGGGAAGATGAGAAATTAGATTTGGATAATGGAATGATCCCTATGTTCATTTTGACCAACCAAAAAATACATAATGGAGCAGGAATCTTATTCCAGGATGGTATGAAAGAAAAGATATCGAAATTGATGGGCGGCGACTATTATGTCCTGCCGTCATCTATTCATGAGGTCATCATTGTACCGACACAGATATCTGTGGCAGAACTGTCGGAAATGGTGCATACCGTTAATCAGGAACATGTGGAAGTAGAAGACCGTTTGTCTGATCAGGTGCAGTTTTACGACAGTCAGGCCAAAACCTTGCTGAATGCGAAAAAATGGCTGGCAGCGCATCAAATCAATATCAATACAGTCAGCCCTGCTCTGCGGGGGATGGTGGCAGTGAGTGCGGCGTCTGCCAGCAGCATTTATGCTGTTGATAAGGGAACACTGCCATTTGGTGTCTTGGAATCATTGAAACAGGAATGCCGGGAAAATAGGTTGGAAACTTATATGAATTTTTCTGATTCGGCCTATGACGTTATCTGTCAGAGAAGTATCACAGAGCGTTTTGATATGCGCCCGGAAAAAACAAAGAGGGAAGAGCCGAAACGGCGGCCGGAACAAGGAAAGAGACTATGAGGTGTACTGCCAGCGTACTGAAATTCAGTACGCTGGCTATTGTTTTTCAGAAAGCGCATAGGGAACGAATATAGTATCTGATCATTAAAAATTTTATATGAGCCTACAATAAGAAATGTACTGAATTTCAGTACAAAAATTTTTTGAAGGAGGGAACCGGAAATGGATATAGAACGGGAAACCCGCGATGTATTCCTGAGTATCCAACAGGCGGCCCGGTGGATGGACCCGTTTTTAAAATTGACCACTATGGGTGGTATTCTGCTCTTGCAGTATTTTGCCCGTCAGGCTACAGAGCGGAAACTCCGGTCGGGGGCTGTGAAGGATTTTTCGGAGTTTATCAAATTGACGGAAGGGAAATACGATATCATGAACATCCCGACGATGGATACGGAACAGATTACAAAGGAGCTGCAGGATTTAGGTGTCCGGCATATGGTCTTACCGGATTTAAACAAAGAAGACGGGATGCTGCAGGTGGCTGTTTACCAGCCAGATAAAGATAAATTTGGCGCATGGTATCAACGGCATATCTTAAACGAGATGAAGGGTGGGGAAAAAGACCTTCGAGATCTGCGAAATTTGACCAATGGACGAACGAGCATCCTGTCTTTGCCACTGGAAGCAATGAAAGGGGAATGGCAGGATGATTTTAAAGCGATGGGAATCAACTACGCCACCTTGCCGGATCTTCGAGCCGGGGATGGTCAGATACAAGTTATCGTAGCCAATAGCGATCTTCCACAGGTAGAACATTGGTATAAACTTATGCGAGAAGACCTGGCAAAAGAAGGAACAACTATTGAAGATTACAGCACGATTACCATGACAGAGTATGCCCAGACCGGGGAGATGACAGAGCAGTCCTATATCGACGGGGCAGACAAAGAATATAAAGAAGCCAATCAAAAATATGAAGGAAAGGAAAAAGGGGAGATTGAAAAGACACTGCAGGAGAACCGGGCAATAAAAAATGAGACGGCGGCGTCCTTTGAGAGCTATGCCAATGACCCGGCGTATCTCCCGATCAGTATCGACCATGAAACATTGGTGGAAAATTCCTCCCGCCATCTGCAGGACTTTTGGCAAAAAGGACAGTTTGCCTGCCGTGTACCGGGGACATGGGGCGGCAAAGATAAGGAACGCCTGCTCATTTTGCCGTTATCACAGGTGTTTGTCAGACGGGATGGAGAGTCCTATCTGGCGTTTATCCGGAAAGATGAGCCGCCGCAGGTCATTGGCGCGGAGACAGGGAAACGAGCCTGGGGCGACCTGCCGGGGAAAGACTTTGCCAAACAGTATTTTGATACAGTGGAAGAGAATGCCCTGCATCTTGACCAGGCGCAGAGCCTGTCCCGGAATAAAGCAGTCAACCAACAGGGAATGGAACTGGAAAGAATGGATATCCGTCAGCAACAAAAAGGTTCCCCAATCAGAAAAAGCAGTCGGCAGTCTGAAAAAGGGCCGAAAGTTGCCAGGGAAAAGGCCGGGGGTGCGTCGGATATCGCTGTCAGATATAAACCGGATCCGGCAAAACGGCCAGAACATATCATACCGCCACCGGTATTGAGGCGGTAAGCAGGAGGAAAAATATGCCTGAAACACAGAAAAAGAAGACGCCATGGGGAGCTTTGTTTGCCCTCATGGTTGTTTTTTTAGTATTGTCTTATTTTATCTCCGGATTATTCGTGATGGATGGAGTGACCGTACAGAATTATCAGGACAAGTTATTGTATGTTATCCTGCACCCTCTCGATCCATGGTTTAACAAATATACCCCAGCGGTGATGGGGGTAGGGCTGATCGTCTGGGTTTTGGTCGTCTCTTACTACATCACCTATCACCGAAACTTCCATCCGGAGGCGGAGCATGGCGTTGCCGACTGGGCGGATTTAAAAAAAGCATCAAAAACACTCCGGGATAAGAAGGACCCGGAGAGAAACACTTATGTCAGCAGAAATGTACAGATTGGGTTTGATATCCTATCCAACATGAATATGCTCATCATTGGTGGCTCCGGTTCCGGAAAGACGACCTCAGAATTGATCCCAAACCTGTTTCACCCTAATATGAGCAATATTATTCTTGACATTAAAGGAGACTTGCTAAAAGAATACGGCGGTTATCTGAAAAGTATTGGTGTGACGGTAAAAGCCTTGAACTTTAAAAATCCGCTGGAATCCCACCGGTATAACCCATTCCGCTATATAAAAAATTATAGTGACCTAATCGGCATCATTACCAATATCCAGCAGTCGGTAAAGCCGCCGGACGCTATGAAAGGAGACCCCTTTTGGGATGATGGAGTTGCCCTGTATCTACAAGCATTGTTTGAATATGAATGGCTTATTTCTCAAAAACAGGGCCGGATAGGGACAATGAATAACATCTTGAAACTGGTCAACATGGAAACGAAAAAGATTGATGAGGATGGGACAACCGCCTTGCAGCAGGAAATGGATAGCCTGTCCAGAGTATATGGGGAAGATTATCCACCAGTGAGAGATTACAGAAAATTGAAGGAGGGAGCGACAGAGACTGTCCGCTCTATCATCATCATGGTAAATGCACAGCTCAAGCTTTTTGAACTGCCGGAAATCCGGAGAATATTTGAGGATGATGACATTGATATCCCGTCCCTGGGGCTGGGCGTAGATGGGAACCCGGAGAAAAAGACAGCTCTGTTCCTCGTCATGCGTTCTGGGGATACATCCTATAACCTGTTCATTAGCATGTTCTATACCCAGCTCTTCCGGGTACTCCGGGATATTGCGGACAATGACTGCCCGGAAGGAAAACTTCCCATTCATGTCCGACTTTGGGCAGACGAATTTTATGCCGGCCCAAAGCCGGCAGATTCTGAAATGCTTTTGGGGGAGATTCGTAGCAGAAATATATCGATGGTGCCGATCCTGCAAGATGTAGCACAGATTAAGACGTTATTCCCCAACGATAAATGGGAGATTTTTTGCGGGAACTGTGCGGTCATGGTCTATCTGGGTTCCGGGCCAGCCGCCCATACCACCCACCAATGGATATCAGAGATGTTAGAAGATATGACCATTGACAGCCGTTCAGAGCATTTGGGATATGCGCTCAGTTCCAACAATTCCAATCTACAGATGCAAAAAGGCGGTATCAAGCTGATGACACCCGGGCAGGTGGCACGGATGCCGAAGGATGACTGTATCCTTTTTGTAGAAGGCTGGCGTCCGATCTACGATCAGAAGAACTGGCCATTTGCTACAAAAGAATTTAAGAGGGCAAAAGAAATAGCAGGAGAACAAGGATATAAAAATCCTGTCCGTGTAGTATATAACGAAAAGACGGGACAGTACAAAACGTTGGAAGGGGAAGAAAAGCTCCGAATCCTGACCAAAGAGGAATTTGATTTCTACAAAGAAGCAGAGAAGAATGATGATTCTATTAAAACTTTTGAGATGGACATGCAGCAGTTTTTATACACCAACTGGAACGAAGACCCACGCCCGACGGAGGACGACCTGCAGGAGATGATAAAGGATATAGGGAGAAAGGACACGACAGTCATGGAGCCGCCGCCGGACGCTTATCCCTTTCTTGATGAGGAAGACTACGAACAGGAACCGGAAGAGGACGGCCCATGGGATTTGTCTGGCAGTATCTTTGACTGCCTGCTACGGTATGCAGACTTATTGCCGCCAGAAGAAATTGAGGAGATCATTGGCGGTATGGAAGATGGGCTTAGTAATCAAGATATCAAGACATACTTTGCTTTACATGATGCTGTAAAGATGCGGCAGTATCGTCGGGCACTTATGGCAGGAAGATGAAGCAGTATAGAAAAGCACTTACTTAGGTAAAATAAAGTTATGAGGATAAATGTTATGAATTTTTATCTTGTTGAAGTTGTCTATAAATTTTAATTTTGCTATGATTTGCCAATTTTGTGCTGTGACATAAGAAATATTGAGTTCTTTTGCAACGAATCTGCATGTTTTCCGTACATAGTGCCAAAAGAGCAGAACGTTCTTGTTCTGAAAGTAATCCCACCAGCATATCAATTTTATGCTTAGTTTTTGGAAGATATAAATTATGAAGTATCATATGGGGATTATGGGAAAATGTGGATTGCGTAAAATGTGAAACCATACTTGGAAGATTCTCATAATAATAAGGAGTATGTCAAAGTTTGAAGGTTTACACAAACTTTGGTATACTCCCGATAAAGTGTTATTATCTAAAGTATATCAGAAAGAAAAAATACCAGAGTCAGGATTATAAACCATAGTAAAATCAGTGCGGCAATTAATCTATGATTTCGGTACCATGGTATGGAAAAATTTTCCTTTTCAAATTTTGAACTATCGAGGAAATCCTGTATAATTTCTTTTGCTTCTTTATAGTCTTCTTCGTTAACAAAAAGATTGATATAATTTGCAGGAAATCCCCAAATTATTTTCATATACTCTTCTGTATTTTTTGATGGACATATACATTTATGTTGTTTCCTTGAAGCTGTCCAATGAGTGCATTTGCTTCAAGTTCATTTCTTGTGGTATAAACTTTTATCATATTCATCTCTTTCCTTCAAAGACATTTCCGAATTAAGTTCGAATATCATTCTCGGGCTACAAAAGATTGATTCCAAGCAGTAAACGGGGACTTTGTCTACAGTCTGACGGCTCCATAAATGGAGCCGATCTTAACATACCATCGGATTCTTGTTATATATAAATCACGGGAGTAGATGGCAAAAAACTCCATTTACTCCCAGACGATTATCATAGAAGACCGATTTACAGAGAAAATTTCACACTGCCAAGTGTTTTCTTATGAATATGATATATTCAGATAAATATAATACTAATTCCATAAATTTTCATGAATTTATTTTGTGATATTGTTTCTATTAACTTCTGTATTTTGTATAAAGTTAATTACGGATTCTATGGTTTTATAAGAATCTCTGCGCTTTTCATATTTTGAAGCCTTGAGATAACCCAGATTCTTTATCACCTTTCCGTTTCGTTTAAAAACGGATTTGTTTGTTTTATCGCTTCCCTTTGCGCTATGGCAATTAAAATATTCATGAGTGATGACTTTATCTTTTTTTATTGTATAAAATGTGGCAGCGTCAGAAAGGCCATTATTTAAATAATATTTACCATTCTTTTCTTTAAGGCTAATGGAGCGTCCGCCATAATTTTTAAAAGCCTTCATTTTTTGTATTTGGCCATTAGAAAATGTATATACCTTGCAATTTTGGAAACAAGTTTTATTATTTATGTTATCTTTTTGTCCCTTTCCTATTATTAAAACAGGAGTATTTTTGTTCCCGATATTGACAATTTGAAAATATTTTTTTTGACTAACTTTTTCTGCTAAAAATTGTCGATAGGCCTGTTCCGGTGTGATAGATTGTGCTGCCTGTACTGAGTGTGGAATAAAAAGAGATGTTAAGGCAAATGTTAAAACTAAAAACAGTGATGTAATCTTTTTAATTTTCATAACGTTTCCTCCTCGTATTTTAAATGTATAACATAATTTACCATGTTACAAATTGAGCATTATTTATGCACTGTTTTAATTCTGTTTGATAAATAATGGATGTCTTTCCATTATGGAGATTTATTTTACATAAGTTACTGCTAGAATCTTCTCCCACATAATCTGTAGTGACATAATAAAGTTCATTATCCTTTAAACCGACGAACTCACCAATGGATTTACCATCATTGATTTCAATGGTGTTTTCCTCCCCTGTTTCAAGATTTCTGACATAGGTAGTATACGTTGGATTAAATATTTGGTTTCTGATACGATAAACTAAAATATTATCTTCCATTGTCACACTATCTATATAACAATTGGATTTGTGAAGAATTTCTGTTCGAGATAGATTTGGTAAAGTATACATATAAATATAATTATCAATACCAATAATATCACCCTGATCAAAAATCTCTTCTTTTGCTTTATTTGAATGTCCAGCCACTAATATCCGAGAAGAATTTTCGTTTTTTCCTGCACTACGAACGTAAAAATCATCATCCCATGACAAATCATTTATCTCTTCAGATTGAAAATCATAAAAAAACGGTTGTACAACATCGCTATCTCCCTGTAAAACAGCATTAATAAACAACCCATTTTCTGTTACGTATAAATAATTAATTGCAAAAAAATTATCTGTTAATTGAGTTGTTTTACCAGTAACACAGTCATAGCTAAAAATTTCGTCACCATGATTATCTTTGGCACAGGCAGTGTAATAAACTTTGTTTTGATTTGCCGAATAACATGTTAAAGGATATTGCGAAGTATAGGGAATGCTTGCGATAGTTTTCAAAGAATAATCTTTTGTGTCTAATAAAATAACATCCGATTGAAAACTATCGCTTTGCTCAGTGGCATGTGTAATGGTCATTGAAATAGTATCACAAAAGTATTCCTTAGCATCTAAGTTTTCGGTAGAAAGTTTAGATGGTTCTTGATTATGTCTTGTGCATCCATTTAAAAGAACTATCACAATAATCCAATATAACAACATTAATACGGTATTATATTTTTTTCTGAAAAGATTAATATTGATCAGCATGGACAATTTTTACTTCTCCTGGTAAAGAAAGACTGGATGAGTATGTATATCCCCAATATTCTACACCTGTTTTCCAAATATCCACAATTGCATTTGGCATTCCACCAACATCACATTTTTTCATATTATGAGATACTATGGTTGAAGAGCCTTTTTTCTTTGCTTTTACTTTTACTTCTATACCAAATTTACAGTTATCGTATGCCATTTTAGTGGCAACATCGCCTTTAACAAGGGTATGGTCACGTTGACCAATCTTATCGTTAAATGTAGTTGCACGTCCAAAACCAACAATTTTTTTTGTTCCATTTGCTGTAGTTTTGCGGTAGAGTCTATTATTATTTGCTCCCCAAGATGCAATTTTTACTTTTGAAGCAGTTGCTTGTAAACTAATACCATCGTTGGAAGACTGGGTTTTAGAAGTATTGTCAATGTATTCCTGTCCGTTTTCATCTAATATCTCTGTTAAAAGACCATCTGAACCGTAAATAATTTTCATACCTTTTTGAGGATCAGGATAAGTTTCTTTGATAGCTGTTTGTGCTGTACCGTTATCCTGACATGCGGCTTCAAGTTTGTCTGCTTCTTTAAACAAACCTTGTTCTAATAATTGTTCCTGTAAGTTGATTCCTCTGGAGACACCACCTTTTAGAATTTTATAGCTATTATTGCTGGTAAATTGGATTTCTGTATATGGTTGCATAGTTTCAGGTATTTTGGAACTGGTAATCTGTTCTGCTGCACTAACTGATTTACCTATGCATAATATCATTGATAACATAAGTGATGTATATCCTATTTTCCGTAAAGTTGTCATAAAAAATCCTCCTTGTAATTAAAATAATCACTCAAGATTTCAAGAGATTTTGATTGATAGTGTAGAATAACTAGCACTATTGAATAACTAGCCCTTGTTAATCATAGTTTACTTTTACTTTTGGAATATTTCCAAAAAGTAGAGAAAAAAATGGCAAACAATATACTTTATTTAACAAAAAAGCATTCCCAATGGAATCATCTCCCTTCGTAGAATATGTTATATTGTTATAATAACTATAACATATCATTAATTGTATTGTCAATGATAAATACCTTGTTATTATGGGTATTGATTTATGAGGCAGATGTGTATTATAATAAACTAAAAAATCAATAGCAGGAGAAAATATGTGAGAAACAGAAATTCTTTTAAAAAAGGCTCTATGGAAATGCTAATTTTAATTTTGTTACGGAGCCAAGATTGTTATGGATATGAGTTGTCGCAAAAAATAAAAAAGCAATCAGAAAACAGTATAAGCATTACGGAAGGATCTTTGTATCCAGCATTATATCGTTTGACGGAAAAGGGATACATTTCTGATTATAAAAAACAGGTAGGAAAACGGCTCACGAGAGTTTATTATCATTTAGAACCGGCAGGAGAGGACTTCTTGAAAACACTCATACAAGATTATTTGGAAGTGCATCAAGGTATTCAAAAAATATTTTCTTTTAACCATCTGGATATGGAGAATAGATAATATAAGGAGGAAAAACAAAATTATGAAAAAGGATTTAAAAAAAAGGTATATAAGAAAAATCCGGCATTGTTTTCCTATTTATGGAAAAGAAGAGAGGAAATATTTGAAAGAATTAAATACCTATCTTGATGAGTATATGGAACGTAATCCGGAGGCATCCGAGGAAGAAATTATTCAGGAATTTGGTTCGCCCTCTAATGTAGCAGGGGAATATCTTTTAGGGGCAGATGAGAAGTATTTGTTAAAAAGATTACAGATATCGCATTTTATAAAGTTAGGCATTAGTCTATTTATTATTTTGGTGTTACTGTATAACATATATATTTCTTATTTGGCTTATTTAGATTATAAAGATGCTTTAAATTATCAAATTTCCACTGAAGAAATATCAATTGAAACAACTAAGGAGGAATAAGAATTATGTATTTAAAACAACTGTTTAAATTTTTATCAACTATTACCTGTTGCTTGATTTTGTTTTTTTCATCGTTTAGTGCTTATGCATACGAGAAGGTTTCTACCACTGAAATAGAATATTTAGATGATGGAACTTATTTTGAAATTACGATTGAGGAGATTCCGTCTATTGCTAGAGCGTCTACTATAACAGGAAAGAAAACGGCAACACAAAAGGCTGCCAATGGTACAGTGCTTTGGAGTGTTACTGTAACTGGTACTTTTTCTTATAATGGTAAAACTGCAAAATGTACGAAGGCGACAGATTCTGTTACAAGCCCTGGTCCATATTGGAGTATTGCTTCCTCTTCTGCTTCCAAAAGTGGTGCGACTGCGAAAGCAACTGCGACTGCGAAAAAAACTGTAAATGGAAGAGTTACACAGAAGGTTACAAAAACCATAAAATTAACCTGTAGTCCATCAGGTAAACTATCTTAATTATTTTGTTTTCTCTCTTATATTATCTCATAAGGGTGATATTGTAGGTTGTAGGTACTGTGGAAAATCATCTATCAGAAATAGATATTACGAAAAAGCTTTTAAATAAAGCCAGAAAGTTTTGAATACTTTCTGGCTTTTTATATATACCATCTGATTGATGGCATGTCAATAACAGGCGGCTTTACCGCCTGTCTGTACACGCTCAATAGCGAGTACCTTGAAAAATTAAGAGCCGCCTCACGGTAGCCCTGGTTATCAGTTCTTTCGGATTCCGTCCGGTAGATTTGGTGACCATGGTAACAGATCATCCAGAAAGGACCGGTCGGTATCATCCATATGTTTCGGTATCTCTTCTAAGAGATATAGGAAGTAATCATACGGTTTTAGGTTGTTTGCCTTTGCTGTTTCCGCAATGCTGTAGATGATTGCGGATGAATGCGCACCATTGATGGTGTCGATCATCTGCCAGTTCTTTTTGCCAATGCAGAAACCTCGGATGGCACGTTCTGATGCGTTGTTGTCGATCGGAACTTCGCCATCTTCCAGAAATACCCGGAGGTATTTTTCCTGATTCAAGATATATGTGTATGCCTTTCGTAGCTGTCCGTTGGAGGGAACAGTTGGTTCCATTTTTTTGAGGTACACAAATAAGGCATCAACCAATGGTTTTATAACCAGTTGTCGCTGCATAAGTCTCTCATCAGGTGAGAGTTCTTGTAGTTTCCCCTCCTCGCGGTAGATTGCCTGGATCTGTTTCATTACCAGATAGGCGTTGGACTTCTTGCGCTGTTCTTTTGGAACAATGTTCATCGCCTCGTCAAACTTTCTTCTGGCATGGGCCTTATTCCAGTTCTCGAATAAGGCCCATTATCCCAGAAGTATTGTTATTCCAAGAGAACTGCCAAACTCAGCGTAAATCAGCAGTTCTCCGTTTTGGATCTCGAATAATAATAACTACTTTTTACCTTAAGAATTCGGGT
>NZ_NFIR01000038.1:0-22516 GCF_002159465.1 Eubacterium sp. An3 | reverse complement strand
GCTGCCGCGTCCCCGGCGGCTACTTTTCCTCTTTTGTATTCATGGAACAGGATGTCCGTCCCGATTCCTTTCTGGCGGCAGCTTATGACGAAGTCCCGCAGGACGCTGTCTATGGCAAAGTCATTGCAGAAAAAGACCTCGCCCAGAGCCTCATACTGGCTTTTCAGCCGGCTCAGATAAGTCTGCAGTTCTTTAGGATCCAGTTCTTTGGGACTCAGTTCCATGGAATCCTGTTGCTCCTGATGTGCGGCGGCAAGGAGTTTTGTCCCCTGTCCCAGAAGGATCCGGGTCTCGTCGATCTCACGAATGTGTTTGGATACCTGACGGTAGTAATCTTCCATCTGGGCTTTATTGCGAAGGAGCATATGATATTTTCTCTGCAAGATAAGTGTGTAGATTATGTATTCCACCAGAACGAAGGCAATAGCAAAAATGATATTACAGATACCTATAAAAAACATGGTGGATGATATCATATTAGTGTCCTGAAGTACATAAAGAACGCGGGATAATGCGCCTTGAAGAGTAGTGTACAGTATAAATCCTCCCACCAGCCAGGGATGATATAATTTTATTGTTCGATATTTTTTCATCAGTTTCGAAAACACAAGACAGAAAATCACCAAAATACACATTCCGAATATAAAGATCAGTTCCGGCCTTTTTGTAAAAGTATACATAGAATATCCCGTCATGCCGCACAAGGCATCCGCAAGCATAAATGCCAGCAGCATCTTGACAAAGTTTTCTTTCCAGTTGATGGTCTGAATAATGACAACGGCATAAGCCAGTACGTTGCCCATAAGCGGAAGGAAAATCAGAAACCAGGTTTCATACCCGTATTTTTCTTTCAAAAAAATATCCATGACAATATTTACCAGCACAAAATGCATTGCATTCGTGAGGGCAAATACCCATGGACGTTCTCTTTTTCCATATATGAGATTAATAACCACAAACATCATAAGCTGTGATGTAACTCCTGAACTCAGCAAACTTCTGTTTTCCCATAACAATTCCATATCTTCTCTCTCCCGTTTTCGTCATTTTCCGGCAAAAACCTTCTGAATTATTATATCGTCTTCCCACACTTGTTGCAATTGAATCCGATTTTTTAGAAAAAAATCCGCACAAGGCAGTTCCAATCTCCCGGCCCTGCCCTGCGCGGACTAACATAATCAATATTTATTCAATGGTACGTCATCTTCAAACGGTTTAATGTCTCTGATCTCCACATAATATCCGTACTGTGGGTTGACCTCAATATAAACGCGGTCTCCGATATGATGTCCCATGAGAGCTTTCCCCAGAGGGGATTCGATACTGACACGATTTTTCATCGAGTCAACGAGAACTGTTGTGACAAAAGAAAATACATCTTCTTCGTCATCTTCCTCAAAATAGAGGGTGACAGTCTTATTGACGCCTACCTGATCAGCGGCAGCATGATCATCCACGACCTCCGAGGTCCGGATCATACGTTCCAGATATCTGATACGGCTTTCATTGCGGTTTTTTTCTTTTTTGGCAGCATGGTATTCGAAGTTTTCGCTTAAGTCTCCGTGCGCTCTGGCTTCCTTTACATGTTCCAGCAGTTCCTTGCGAACAACAACTTTGCGATGCTCAATCTCCTCTTTCATTTTGTCGATATCATGCTGAGTCAGTTTATGACGCATGTTTTCACCTGCTTTCATTTGCCTTCATCAAATCAATATGCTTTGAGTTCTTTCCAGAGCCGGCTGTAGAAGCTGTCCATTTCCTCTCCCAGATATCGGTACACTTCACATTTGCTCATGGTTTCATCATCCGGAAAGACAGTCGGATCCTGCTGGGATTCTTCATCCAGCTCTTCATAGACCGCCTTGTTCGGCGTCCCATACCAGATGTAATCGAAATTCATCATAGCCACATCCGGCCGGTTCATGAAATCGATGAATTTCTCCGCAGCCTCTTTATGTCTGGCCGTTTTAGGTATCATCCAGCAGTCAAACCAGATATTAGTGCCTTCTTTAGGAACGACATAAGTAAGATCTTCATTTTCTTCTATAGCCACTACGGCGTCACCGGAATAGATCACGCTCAAAGCAGCGTCTCCGGATATCATGGCATCTTTTGTTTCGTCTACCAGATAGGCGGCCAGCAAAGGCTTCTGTTCCATCAGCAGACTCTGTGCTTCCAGAAGAGCCTGACGGTCTGTCGTATTAATAGAATGACCCTTCCATTTCAACGGAACAATAAATGCATCGCGGACGCTGTTTTCCATAATGATCTGATTCTTATATTTTTCGTTCCACAGTACAGACCAGCTGTCCACTTCTTCATCAACCATTTTTTCATTGTAGAGGATGCCGACAGTTCCGAAAAAGTACGGGATGGCGTACTGATTCTCCGGGTCAAATGCCTTGCAGAAATCCATATATTTCTGGTCCATATTATCCATGTACTCCATCTGTGAAGTGTCGATAACCTGTGCTTCTCCGTCACGGATCATCCGCTCGATCATGTAGTCAGAGGTACAGATCAGATCATAATTGATACCGCCCGACTGATATTTTGTATACATATCCTCCGGAGTAATGTACTCTTCGTATTTGACCTCAATGCCAGTCTCCTCCTCAAACATCTGGATGGTTTCTCTCTCGATATAATCACCATAATTGAAGATGACCAGCGTATTATCGTCCTCTCCCGCAGCAGAACCGGCACAGCCCGCTGCCGCTGCAACAGTCCCGATTACTGCCAGCGCAAGTGCGCAGTATTTTTTCAGAGATTTCTTTCTCTTCAAATTATCCAGAATTTTTGTTTCTTTTTTCAATACTGTACCTCCTTCTTTTCCTTCGTCGCCGACAGGCGGTTGATAATGGCAAGAAGGATCAAAATCGTAAACAGCAGGATGGTGGACAACGCATACATTTCCGGATTTATGCCTCGCCGCAGCTGCTGATAAATCATGGTCGAAATGGTGTTGATTCCGGCGCCTTTCGTAAAGTAGGTAACCACGAAATCATCCATTGATATGGTGAACGCAAAGAAAAATCCGGCCAGGATGCCAGGCATAATCTCCGGCAGAATCACCTTTACAAAGGCATATACATGGGACGCACCCAGATCAAGCGCCGCCTCATACAGATTTTTGTCCACCTGCTGCAGTTTCGGCATAACATTTAATATGACATAAGGCAGCCCGATAGTCACATGGGCGATGAGCATAGAGGTAAATCCCAGAGTCATAAAATGTACAAATAACAGCATGATGGCAATACCGGTCACCATCTCTGAATTGAGCAGCGGAATATTCGCCACAGACTGCATAACGCCTTTCATTTTCTTTTCCATGGCAGACATGGCAATGCAGGCCAGCGTTCCGATCACCGTTGCGATGAGCGCTGCCGAAGTAGTGAGAATCAGCGAAGTCCGCACGGCCAGAAGCACTTCCTCATTCTGGAAAAGATCCGTATACCAATGCAGCGTAAAGCCGCCCCATACTGTCCGGATCTTCGAGTCATTAAAAGAACAGACAATGAGGATCAGCAGCGGCGAATACAGTAAGAATCCAATCAGGCCGACGTACAGTCTTCCTGCATATTTTTTTGCTTTTACCATAACATCGTATCTCCTTCCTCTGCATTGCTCCTGTTCATGACTGCCATGCTGATGAGAATAAATATCATCAGAACAAGAGACAGACCAGAACCAAGATTCCAGTTATTGGACAAGTTAAATTCCTGCTCAATAACATTACCAAGCAGCAGAATTTTGGAACCGCCGAGAATATCGGCAACAACGAATTCTGACATACTTGGGATAAAAACCATGGTCACTCCGCTGATAACCCCCGGCAGAGAAAGCGGGATGATGATTTTTTTGAAAGTGACAAACACGGTAGCTCCCAGGTCATGGGCAGCCTCTATGACATCCTTGTCGATTTTGCTCATAACATTGTAGATGGGCAGAATCATAAACGGCAGATAGTCGTACACCATCCCAATGAGAATGGCCCCCTTCGTATACATGATATGCTGCTGCGGCAGGCCAAAAAATCCGAGCAGCGCGTTGACGATTCCTGTGTTGGATAAAAGCATCTGCATGGCAAGAACCCGAAGCAGAAAGTTAATCCACATCGGAAGGATAAAAAGCATGATGATCGTGTTTGATATTTTCCCTTCATGCTGACTTAAAACATACGCCAGCGGATAAGCGATCACCAGGCAGATAACCGTACTTCCCAGTGCCAGCAGCAAAGAATTGCCAAAAGCCTTATAATGTACGGAATCAGCGATAGCAAGAACATTCTCCAGAGTAAATGTACCGCTGCCATCGGTAAGACCGTAATAAACGATCATTAACAGCGGTAAAATGATAAATCCCAGTGCCCAGACAATATACGGGCTTGCCAATATCTTTCTATTCATTGAGGTTCACCGCTTTCTCGTCGTCAGATTCCGGTTTGTTCATAATCTGAATATTAAATGGGATGACTGAGACGCTCACTTTTGTACCTACCGGATGACATACCGTACTGTGCACCAGCCATTCATAACCTCCTGCCTGCACGTCCATCTCATAATGAACGCCTTTAAAGATCAGAGAAGTGACAACGCCATCAAGAGTGCCTTTGCCCTCTTCTCCCAAGATCACATCCTCCGGACGGATGACCACATCAACCGGCCGATTCGTGCCAAAGCCCACATCCACACATTCAAATTTATGTCCGAGGATCTCCACCAGCTTGTCTTCCAGCATGACGCCGTCGATGATATTGCTGTCACCAATGAAGTCCGCCACAAAAGCATTTTCCGGCTCATTGTAAATGTCTTCCGGCGTCCCCATCTGCTGGATATATCCCTGGTTCATGACAACCACTTTATCAGACATGGTGAGAGCTTCTTCCTGATCGTGAGTGATGTAAATAAATGTGATGCCCAGCTCTTCTTTCAGGCGCATCAGCTCATACTGCATGTCCTGGCGCAGCTTTAAGTCAAGGGCCCCCAGCGGCTCATCTAAAAGAAGTACTTTCGGCTCATTGACAATGGCTCTGGCTATAGCGATTCTCTGCTGCTGCCCGCCGCTTAATGAAGAAGGCTTGCGTTTTTCATAGCCGTCCAGATTCACCAGCTTCAGGGCATACTTAATCTTATCGCGGATATAACTTTCAGATTTCTTTTTGATTTTCAGACCAAAGGCAATGTTCTCCTCAATGGTCATATGCTGAAACAATGCATATTTCTGAAAAACCGTATTAAGGTTTCTCTTATTGGCGGGTACATCAGTGATGTCTTTCCCGTCAAAGATCACCCTGCCCTGATCCGGCTTTTCAAATCCTCCGATAATCCGCAGAGTCGTCGTCTTTCCGCATCCGGAAGGTCCCAGAAGAGTGATAAATTCATTTTCTTTTACTTCCAGACATAAGTCATCCAAAACCATTGTATTCCCAAAAGATTTGGAAATGTGTTTTAATTCCACTAAGTTATTTTTCATTAATTTTTCCTGTATTATAAACCTTTCTCTCTGAAATAATTATGACTGCTTCAGACAGTTGCAGATGTTCTGTCTGTCACGCAGCCGCCTGACCTGCATTCCGGTCTGTCTAAAAACTTGGAGGGGATGTCACCCACAGCACATCCGCACCCTTTTCAGAAGAAATGTAATGGGTACGGTCAGCCGTATAATAAAAAGAATCGCCTTTTTTGGCCGAATGCATTTCTTTTCCCAGATGAATCACGATCTTTCCACGAAGCACATACCCAAACTCCTCTCCTTCATGAGGATTATCCGGATAAGTCGACCCCTTCGCTTCCAGATGCAGGTGAATAGGCTCCATCGTATTTTTCTGAGCATTGGGAATAATCCACTGAATCCGGTTTCCATATTCCTGATCCTCTTTTACAAAGTAATCTTCCTCCGTAAACACAATCTGTTCCGTTTCCTTCTCATTACGAAAAAACTCTCCGATCGAAGTTCCCAGACATTGCAGAATATCTTCCAAAGTTGCGATGGACGGCGAAGTCATATCCCGTTCCAGCTGTGAAATAAAACCTTTCGTCAGCTCGGCCCGGTCCGCCAGTTCCTCCTGTGTCAGCCCCTGTGTTTTTCTCAAATCTCTGATTCTATGTCCAATCTCCATACTTTCCGGCAAACAGCATTCCCTTTCCCTCAAATGTGAAAAATATTGCTGTCTTTCTGCCCGCTCTGACAGAAAACGCCCGGCGGCACCTCCTTTTTCTTTCACAATAAAAACTTCAATAAGGTTCGTAATTACTAAACAGAAAGTTTAGTATAAATAAACAAGCTGTATTATGGCAGAGAGTGGAAGATTTGTCAAGAAAAAATTCCCGTTTTGCATCAATGTTTTCAGTGTAAAAAAAATCCTGCCGGACACAGGATAGTTTTCCCATATCCGGCAGAATATTTGTCTGCGTTTATTCACTTTCAGGCGTCCTCTTTGACCCAGGCGATCTTATCGGCAAGAATCTCCGCAATTTTGGTCACAACAGGCTTCATGAGAACCAGAGCCTCTTCTCTGGTCTTGCCGGAAGCAGTCACGCGGATGAGAACGCCGTCTTCTTTGGCGTACGTAGCAACAGTTGGATTTTCGTTATCAAGGATATCGCCCAGCTGATCCGCGATCGGGGCCTCACCGATCACACCTAACGGCAGCTCGTCCGGTCCTTTGATCTTGATATTGATGGACACAAAAACATGATCCGAAAGACGCTTGATATACAGACGGCTGCACTCCGCAAACAACGCTTTCATCTCTTTTGGCGGTCCGGGAAGCATGATAACCGCCTTATTGCCCTGCGCCATGATAATTCCGGGAGCCAGCCCCTCCGGATTAGTGATGACCAGCGCTCCTTCCGGTACCATGGCCTGTTTTTTCTGACTCTCGGTCATCTGGCTGATGCCGTAAGATTCCAGTCTTTTTTTCACATGCTGATAAGTTTTTTCATCAAATATCAGCTGTTTGCCGAAGTAGGATGCCGCCACTTCTTTGGTCAGGTCATCTTTTGTCGGTCCAAGTCCGCCGGTTGTGATGATCAGATCTGAACGCTCCAGCGCAGTCTTTAACACATTGCTGAGACGCTCCTCATTGTCTCCCACCACAGACTGATAATATAAATCAATTCCCAGCCGCGCCATCTCTTTTGCGATGTACTGCGCGTTAGTATTGACGATATTTCCCAATAACAACTCTGTTCCCACACTGATAATTTCCGCTACCATAACTTTCGCCTTTCTTTTTTTCTTCACCTGTTTTGCGGCTTTTTCCGCTGTTTTGAACCAGGAATTCTCTTGTTTTCTATTATAACAGAGCGTTTTTTATCCCGCAAGCCGTAACAAAAATTCCTGCTCTCTTCTTCACATTTTCCAAAAGATGGACAATGATTTCTTGTTTCACTCTGAATAATTTAGAGCGTTTGCGTTCATCCTTTTAAAAGAACACAGGAAGAGTTTTCTGTACGCACATGATCAGGAGGATACAAATGTTTCTGAATAAAGTAGAAATATGCGGTGTGAACACCTCGGAGCTTCCTCTTCTTTCTGAAGAGGAGAAAAACAGTCTGTTCGAAAGAATTGAACAGGGAGATACTGATGCCAGAGATCAGTATATCAAAGGCAATCTCCGTCTGGTTTTAAGCGTGATCCAGCGTTTCTCCGGCAACCATGAAAACGCAGATGATTTATTTCAGGTGGGATGTATCGGCCTGATGAAAGCCATTGACAATTTTGACCGGACGCTGGACGTAAAATTTTCTACTTACGCCGTTCCAATGATTCTTGGCGAAGTTCGTCGCTATCTCCGGGATAATAACAGTATCAGGGTCAGCCGCTCCCTCCGGGATACCGCATATAAGGCGATATATGCCAAGGAACAGCTTCTAAAAACTATGGACCGGGATCCGACAATCGAGGAGATCTCAAAGGAAATCGAACTGCCGGAGGAGGATATCATCTACGCTCTGGACGCCATCGCCACTCCCGTTTCTCTTTTTGAGCCGGTATATCAGGACGGCAATGACGCTCTTTTTCTCATGGATCAGGTCTGTGACAAGAAAAGCAAAGAAGAAACCTGGGTCGAACATCTCGCCCTTCAGGACGCCATGAATCAACTTACCAACCGGGAATATAATATTATACGCAAACGATTTTATGAGGGTAAAACTCAGACGGAAGTCGCCGATGAGATCAGTATTTCCCAGGCACAGGTGAGTCGTCTGGAAAAAAACGCGCTGAAGTCCATACGCAGTTACCTCAATGAATAAAGAATCTGCCGTACAGCATTTCCGGCAGCTGTGCGACAGATTTCTGACAGACGGTCATTCCATTTTGATCATTTCTTTTTTTAATCGATGTATGATCTTTTTTTCAAGGCGGGAAATATATGATTGAGAGATTCCAAGCATATCCGCCACTTCTTTCTGGGTTTTTTCTTCTTCGTTTCCACCAAGACCAAAACGCAGAGAAATAATAAGCTTCTCTCTGTCTGAAAGGGTCTCCATGGCTTTTTTCAGCAGTTTTCTGTCAATTTCATCCTCGATATCCCTGGAAATAACATCTTCATCCGTTCCGAGGATATCTGATAAGAGCAGCTCATTTCCGTCCCAATCTACATTTAGCGGCTCGTCGATAGACACTTCCATCCTTGTCTTGCTGGTTCTTCTCAAATACATGAGAATTTCGTTTTCTATGCACCGGGACGCATAGGTGGCAAGTTTGATCTTTCTCTCCAGATTGAACGTCTGTATGGCTTTGATAAGGCCGATCGTCCCGATGGATATCAGATCTTCCACACCTATTCCCGTATTCTCAAATTTCTTTGCTATGTATACCACCAGTCTCAAATTTCTTTCTATGAGGATTGCTTTGGCTTCCTCACTTCTTCTGGTATCCAGCTGGCTCAGCACATAAGCTTCCTCCTCCGGCTCCAGCGGCGGCGGCAGTACGTCGGTGCCCCCTATGTAATGGACCTCGCCCCTTGGATGAAACAACTGCTTCATGTTATTGACCATGGTGAATTTCACCCGTTCCATTCCTGATACATTTAATACAACTGGCATCTGCAATATCCCCTCCTAAAATCAATACAGACACTGACATGAGCTGATATCGGTATACAGACGTTTCCGTTCCGGTATAACCAGGTCAGCTTTCTATGTCTGTTTCGCAAAAATATCTGCCGGCAGCAAGACAGCAAATCTTTGATCGTGAAAAATTTGCCTGTCGGTAATTCCCATCAATCCCTTTGTATCTGCGAGCACCTCCCCGTCTTTTTTCACAATGATATGGTCTGCAGCGATTCCCGGCATCCAGCCTTCCTCTTTTCCCACGGAAGAGTATGTAATCCTGTAAATTCCTGACCACAGATTTTCTGTCATGATTTTCCAGGGAAAATCCTTTTGTGCCATGAGAAAAGACAGCATCTCCCTTTCTTTCTCATCAAAAAGTTCCGCCGCATTCTCAAAGGACAGAACGCATATTCCCTTCCCTGTCCACTGACTTACCAGCAGGTTGCCGGAATCGTACAGTCCCCGCAGACATACGGCGCGGTCTTTTCTTCGAATTTCCACCTCATAGATACATTCTTTTATCTTTACCGCTTCTTTTTTTATCCTTTTTCCCACACCTTTTAAAAAACAGAAAGCTGCTGCACAACCGACGGGAACCCACCATTGCGCCGGAACTCCTTCCAGCTCCTTTGCAAATGTATTCCGCAAAACATAGCAGAATCCTCCCATAAGAAAGGCGTACATGAGGACTGCGGCCGCCGCCCTGCCAAAAACAGCCGGACTGCGGACAGAAAAGGTCCACATAAGTACCAGGCTCACAAAAAACAAAGCTTCCGCAGCTCTGATATTCCCGGAAACTGTTCCCTTCTGGCAAAGCCAGAATAAGTAAGTGGCTGCAGCCAGAAATGCCCCTGCCGCGAGTCTTTTTCTTTTGACTTCGGGGAAAAATTCATTTTTCACAAGTACCAAAATCAGGTAGTCAATTATCCAGTTCAGCAAAAACAGAATGTCCAGTTCAATCATGTTCCATAAAATCTCAGCATGTTTTAGAAACCGATGGTGTTTTGTCTGTAGATTTATTGTACTATAAAAGAGGACAAAAAAAGGTCGAAACCGATAGGAAAAAACCTAAATGTTTCGACCTTTTTATACATGAACGGCGAAGACTTAAACCGTCTCCATACCGCTGCTGCAATTCGTTTTCAATTACCGGCGTTTCTGGAGGAACTCCGGAATCTTAATCTCCATATCACCTGCATCGTAAGAACGGGAGACATTATTGTTCGGCTGCTCCGCTCTTTTTGACGGGGCGGTCTTAATGGCCTGACCGCTGTATGTAGGTCCGTTTTCCGGCTTTTTTGCGCCGGCTGAACGACTGCTTCCTTTTGAGGATCCTGTGCCGGACACGTCGCGGAGTCCGGTAGCAATAATCGTGATGCTCACCTCATCTTCAGGAATATCGTCGCTCTCTACATTACCAAAAATGATATTTGCCTCATCTCCGGCCACTTCTGTCAGATAAGAGACAGCTTCATATACTTCCTGGATACCCACATCGCCGGAGAAGTTGATAATGATATCTGTCGCGCCGCTTACTGTAGTTTCAAGGAGCGGGCTCTCCATGGCCTTCTTGATAGCTTCCACAGCTTTGTCTTCACCGCTTCCCATTCCGATACCGATATGAGCGATACCCTTATCTCTCATAACCGTCTGAATATCTGCAAAATCCAGATTGATGAGACCCGGTTTAAAGATCAGATCCGTTATACCCTGTACACCCTGCTGAAGTACTTCATCCGCCTTGCAGAAAGCATCCTTGATAGATGTTCTCTTATCGCAAATCTGCAGAAGTTTATCGTTCGGAATAATAATCAGTGTATCCACATTTTCTTTCAGACGCTCGATACCAAGAAGCGCATTGTTCATACGAGGTTTACCCTCAAAAATAAACGGCTTCGTCACAACGCCTACCGTCAGTATTCCCAGATCTTTGGCGATTTCTGCCACAATCGGAGCTGCACCTGTACCGGTTCCGCCGCCCATACCGCAGGTCACGAATACCATATCGGCATCCTTGACAAGCTCTGTGATCTCATCACGGTTCTCTTCCACAGCAGCTGCTCCGATCTCCGGCTTCGCTCCGGCGCCCAGTCCCTTTGTCAGCCTCTCGCCAATCTGGACGCGAGTGGCGGCTTTACATAAATCGAGCGCCTGCTTATCCGTATTGATACCGATTAATTCCACTCCTTCAATTGATTCGTCAACCATACGGTTCACGGCATTGTTTCCTGCTCCGCCGACTCCGATCACAAGGATTTTAGCGTGAGCTAATTCTTCGTTTGACATAATTTCCAGCAAGGTCTACTCCTCCTTATTCTATATATAAATGAATATAATCCACCTGATTCTAGTTTATGGTTATATAATACGTTTTTTCATAGAAATAATCAACAAAAATTTTTATTTTTATTTATTTCAAATTTTACGTTTTTTCACGAAAAGTGATAATATTTTTCTCACCTGTATACAAATGCATATCTATAATTCCCTTTTTATGTTCTCTGGATACCGCCTCCAGCACATCCGCAATTTTTGACATTTTTTCATCCAGAAATGCGGATGTTCCCAGAAAGACCTCAAAATTACCGGACAAAAGTGTAATGTCATCTTCACTTTCAAAGTGAATCTCGGAAATGTTCAGCCCATAAGTGCTTATTTTTTCCGTGATGGAAAGAATGGTATCAAAATAATCTCCGTCCACCGGAATCTTTTCCCCGAGCACCATTTTGTTGAATTTCACTCCCGTCACTACCGGAACGCCGTCAAAGCGGTATCCCCGGCTTTCCTGGGCGATTCCCTCCGAATCGAAATATACATTTTCATTCATATATTCGAACACGCCGGAGCGAAGCTTCTCCTTCACATGAATCTCCAGCGTATGGGTATCGCTGAAGCTCATGGTGATATCATCAATAAAGGGAAGATATTTCTGACCGAAAATACGGTTCTGCGCAATCATAACAAGGGTGTTTCCCACATAATCTTTCTTTTGCACTTCCCGGATAATCTCTCCGTCGGTGTAAGTCTGATTGCCGTTTACCTCAATCTTTTTTATGGAAAAACCGACAACCACGCATATAATTCCCAGCACCAGAATGCACAGGAGACACAGCCAGAAAATCATTTTATGTAATTTGCTGTTTTTTGTATTTTTTATAAGTCTTAATTGTCCGTTCTTCATCTTACCCCCGTCCGGCAAAAGTGGACATGCGGCATCCGCTTCCCTTTGTTTTCAACTGTTACTCTTTTATTCTCATGTACCTGGAGACCGACAGCACAAGTCCCATCTCTATCAAAAGAAAGCACAGGGAAGTGCCTCCGTAGCTAATAAACGGCAGTGGAATACCTGTGTTCGGTATGGTGTTAGTCACAACGCCAATGTTGATAAAAACCTGAATCCCCAGATGGGCGATAGTACCGACAACGATCATAGAACCGTATAAGTCGGCGGCATTGAGCGCCACTACCATGAATCTCCACAAAAGTACAAAATAAATAATCAGAATACTAATGGCTCCAAATAGTCCCAGTTCTTCACAGATAATCGAAAAAATCATGTCATTGTGCGTCTCCGGCAAAAATCCCATCTTCTGCATACTCTGCCCCAGTCCTTTGCCGAACAGCCCTCCGGAACCAATGGCATAAAGCCCCTGCATAGTCTGCAGTCCGGTCTCATACTGTTCGGGATTGAGCCAGATCTTAATCCTTTCCACCCGGTATCCCTGGGTAAGCAGCAGCACAGCTATTCCGGCTATTCCAACGCCTCCAATGGCAAAAAATGGTTTCCATTTATCGCTGGCAACAAATATCATGATGACTGTGATGGCCATCAGGATGATACAGGTACTCAGGTTCTCGATACCGACCACAACGATGATCGGCACCGCCAGCGCAAAACACTTCACGATTCCTTTCCATGTCCGGAGCTTTTTTGCATTCCGGCTGATATATATGGCAAAAATCAAAATCAATGAAACTTTTGCCGCCTCTGACGGCTGAAAACTGAGCGGACCGATGTTAAGCCACCGTCTGGAACCATGGGATACCGCTGCAAAAATCAGAGTGAAGATAAGCAGCAATATTGTTCCCCAGTAATAAACCGGCAGCATCCATTTCTTGCTCTTCCAGAAATGATAGTCGATGCGGGCCACAAAAAACATGGCGGCAATACCGAGTACAGCAAAAAACGCCTGCCGTTTGAGCCAGTATGCGGCATCATCCATATACAGACTGCCCCGGTAAGAGCTTGTGCTGTATACCATCACCAGACCAAATCCCACCAGAAATATAACAAGAAATACGATAGAATAATCCATGGCGTGGGGCCGCCGTACTGACGCAGAACTTCTGACGCCGCCGCGTCCGGCGGCCGCCGGATTTCTTCTGACCTCGCCGCGGCTGCGGACTCCTGCGGTCTGCGGCCGGCTGCGGCCAGCTCCCCGTACAGGAGTGCGTCTTCCTGTTTTTGCCTTTCCAGCCATCATCCTCACCCCTTGAATCTGCGGACAATCTCTTTAAACACCTGTCCTCTGACTTCATAGTTTTTAAACATTCCCCAGCTTGCACAGGCAGGAGACAATAACACCGCATCTCCCGGCACCGCCTTCTCTCTGGCAATCTCCATGGCTTCCTCAAAACTGTCAGCATATATTACATTTTTAAATCCATGTGCTTCCGCCGCGGCGCCAATGGCTTTCGCAGTGGCTCCCATGAGAATCAGATATTTGACCTTGCCGTCAAAGGATTCTATCCACTCATCGTATTCCGCTTTTTTATCATAACCGCCTCCAAGAAGAACCGTTGGTTTTACCATAGCCTGAATACCTTTTATGGCAGCATCCGGATTGGTTCCTTTGGAATCATTATAGTAATCGACGCCATCCACCGTATCTACATATTCAATACGGTGTTCCACGGCCTGAAACGCCATAACAGCTTCGCGGATCTTTTCCACCGGAACACCCATATAATAACAGATGCCGATGGCTGCCAGAATATTCTCATGATTGTGGCTCCCGAGGAGCTGAATCTCATCGATGGAACAGACCGGAATCTCTTTTTGCTCCGCGCGGATCAGGAAAGTATCTCCTGCAAGGACGATTCCCTCTTCCAGATTCTCTTTACGGCTGAAAAATACCGGCGTGGCAGGCGTCCGCTCTGCCATGGCTCTGGTGGCCGCGTCATCATAGTTCAGAAGGATATGATCGTCTTTCGTCTGCTTTTTTGATATGGAAAGCTTTGTCTCTCCATAAACTTCCATCGTTCCGTGGCGATCAAGATGATCCGGCGTAAGATTCAGCACCGCGCTGACCGCCGGATGAAAATCCACGGTGGTCTCCAGCTGAAAACTGCTGATCTCCGCCGCGATCACAGAATCCTCCCGGGTGTCAAGCGCCACAGATGTAAAGGGGATTCCGATATTGCCCACAACAAAGACAGAATCATACCATGCCCTCAAAATACTCCCCACTAAAGCGGTCGTGGTCGTCTTACCATTGGTTCCTGTGATAGCCGCAATTTTGCCTTTTGCAAAATGCGCCGCCAGCTCTATCTCTCCCCAGACTGTCTTTCCCCTGTCATAGAAGGAGCGGGCGATCGGGCTGTTGACAGAGATTCCCGGGCTCAAAATAAGCAGATCATACTGTTCTGCCAGACTCTCTCTGTATTCTCCAAGCTCAAACGCAAGCTCCATGCCTTCCGGCATCTGTTCCTGTATCATTTCTGTGTTTAACTGTTCATTTCCATCATATACCGCCGCATGATAACCGGCGCGGCCCAGAAGCTTCGCTGCTCCCACGCCGCTGACGCCGGCCCCGGCAATCAGTATCTTTTTTCCTTCTAACATAGCAACTCCTTATTTCATACCTGGACAGACAGTCTGTCGGGCTGAGTATCCCTGCTTTTCCATCCGCGTTTAATAAGCTAACATCCCAATGAGGCAGAGGACCGCCGTCACAATGGAGAAAATGGACACCACTTTGGTCTCCGGCCATCCGGACAATTCAAAATGATGGTGTATCGGCGCCATTTTAAAAATCCTCTTCTTCGTTCTTTTATAGTATGCAACCTGGATGATCACCGACAGCACCTCCACAAAGTAGATGAACGCGACAATCGGGAGAAAGAATGGTATCTGCAGCATATAGGCCGTTGATACCACAAATCCTCCCAGTGCCAGCGAACCGGTGTCTCCCATGAAAACCTTCGCCGGATGGGTATTAAAACACAGGAATCCAAGCAGCGCTCCAATAACCGCACAAGCCACCGGATGCACGTCAGTACGTGCCGCCACCGCAATGACAGTAAAAAATACAGCTATCAGAGTGGTCACGCTGGACGCCAGACCATCAAGGCCATCCGTAAAATTGGCGCCATTGACGGTTCCAAGCACCACAAAAAACAGAATTGGTACGTACAGGATTCCCAGATCAATCATTGTTCCTCCGGTAAAAGGAATAATGACTTCCGTTCCCAATCCGGAATAATTTACCATATAAAATGCAAATACCGCCGTAATAAAGATCTGTCCGAGCATTTTCTGCGCCGGGGTCAGACCCAGATTCCTTTTCATGACCACCTTGATGTAGTCATCCAGAAAACCGATGAGTCCAAAGCCGAGGGTAACAAAAAGCACCGGAACAATCTTTGGATAATCAGAAATATAAAAAACAGAACCAACAAGAATTCCGATCAGAAAAAGAATTCCTCCCATCGTAGGTGTTCCCGACTTCTTCAGATGGGATTCCGGTCCCTCCTCCCGGATGAACTGACCAAACTTTAATCTATGTAAAAACTTAATCAGTCCCGGTCCCAATATTAAGGTAACAAAAAATGCTGCCAAGGCTGGTATTGCAATTGATTGATTCATATTTTAACCTCCATTTTATCTCTGTACGCCTGCACATTGTTCTCACGGATCATGGCAGCGGCGCACGTAGTGATTTTAAGACATTCTATCACAGTATAATCCTCTTTTCAGATATTATCAAGATACGGCAATATATTTTGAAAGATTTCTGCCATCACGGGCGCCGCGATGGTTCCGCCATAATATACGCCCACCGGTTCATCAATTAAAATCAGCCCCATAATCTCCGGGTGGTCAGCCGGCGCAAATCCAAGGAAAGAGGAAATGTATTTCCCGGTTCCGCGGGGAAGTTTCTCGCTGGTGGCCGTCTTTCCGCCCACCTGATATCCTTCCACCCGGGCGTTCTTTCCGGTTCCTTCAGCTACAACGGCCTCCAGCAGGGACCGCATAGTCTCTGATGTCGTTTCTGATACATTACCGGGTTCTGTCTCATAGGTAAGTTCTGTAATCTCTCCGGTCACAGAATCCTCTGTGCGGACTGCAAAATGCGGAGTAACCAGTGTCCCGCCGTTTACAACGGCGCTGACCGCCCGAAGCAGCTGCAGGGGCGTAATCTGTATGGACTGGCCGAACGACATGGTCGCCAGCTCCACCGCTCCGATATTTTCAAGCTTATGCATGATAGACCCCGCCTCACCGGGCAGATCCACCCCCGTCTTCTCGTAAAGCCCCAGCTTTCTGTAATACTTCAGCATGGCTTCCGCTCCCACTCTCGCCCCAATCTCCATGAAAACCGGATTGCAGGAGTTCATGACTCCTTCTCTGAAAGTCTCCGTCCCGTGTCCCTGGGTCTTGTGACATCGTATCTTCCTGTCCTCGACAATTTTAAAACCAGGACAGTTAAAGGTATCTTCAAGAGAAACCTTTCCCTCTTCCAGGGCCGCGGTGGCCGTTACAATCTTGAATGTGGAGCCAGGCTCGTAGGAATCGCTGATCAGGGGATTTCTCCACATACTATTTAATTTATCATTCTCACTGCCCTCGCCGCCCGCATAAACATCGAGCAGCTCATAAGGCTCATTCAAATCGTATTCCGGCACATTTACCATAGCGTATATTTCCCCGTTCTGAGGATTCATCAGGATGACCGAAACGCTTTTTGCCTGTTTTTCTTTCAGAACCTTTTCCGCCGCCTGCTGTGCAAAGGACTGCATAGTGTAGTCCAGGGACAGATACAGACTGTCGCCCTGCACCGGCTCGATGCGTTCTTCCGCCGCTGACTCAATCTCAATACCCTGAAAATCTGTCAGCGTCAGGATGGTTCCGTCGGTTCCTTTCAGCACGCTGTCGTATTTTGATTCAAGACCGAGTATTCCCTGGTTATCTGAGCCGGTAAATCCCAGCACTTTGGACGCCAGACTGCCGTAAGGATAATAACGTTTATAATCTTCATCTACCTTGACGCCGCTTAAGGACGCCTCGCGGATCTCATCCGCCGTCTCTTTCGGCACATTACTTTTAATCTTTTCTCTGGAAGAAATCTTTTCCACTTTTTTGCGGATTTCCGCCTCATCCATGGAAAGCTTCTCTGACAGAAGCTTGATTACTTTCTCCGGCTCCGTCACCTGACTATGGATGACCGATATGGTACAGACCGGCTGATTATCCGCCAAAACTACGCCATTTCTGTCATAAATGATACCCCGGGCTGCCTTGATGGAGCGCTCTCTCTGCTCCACTCCAAGAGCTTTCTCGCTGAGTTCCTCTGAAGAAAGCACCATTAGGTAAAAGAGTCTCCCGGCCAGCACCAGAAACAAGACTGTCAGGCATCCAAAAAGAAAAAGGTATTTTCGTTTCTGAAACAGATAAATTTCAATCATGCCATCACATTTACAACTGTTCTTTTATATTCAGTTTACGCAGTATTGGTGCATATATTCTCGAAATCTTATTCTGCGTCTTCTTCCGTATCCTCAGCAGATGACGCGCCCGTATCTGTCTCCTCCCCGCTGCCGGAAGTATCCGCGCCGGAAGATTCCGATGTGTCACTCTCCGTTTCTTCCTCCGACTCGGTCTCTTCCTCGGCTTCAGTTTCTTCCTCGGCTTCTCTCTGAGCCTCTTCTTCCGCCTGCTGCTCGGCCAGCTCCTGTTTTTCTTCTTCCGTCAGCTCCTCTGTCGGCTCAATACCGAGAATCTTAACGATCTCTTCCATGCATTCCCGCTCCAGATTCACAGCCAGAGCCGCATTAGCCTGATTATCCACATTCGGCTCGTCAATAGTCACATAAATAAGGAGCTCCGGATCTTCTGCCGGCACAAAGCCTACGAAGGATATATAATAATCTTCTTTATTTCTGGGGATCTTTTCGGCGGTACCCGTCTTGCCTCCAATGGAATATCCCGGAATCTGTGCTTTTGTCCCTGTTCCGGATTCCACGGTTGTTTTCAAATATTCCCGCATGGTTTCGGAAGTCTCCTCTGATACAGTATTTCTCAGCACTTCCGCTTCCTTCTCCTCCACAACGTCTCCCTGATCATTCTGAATCTCTTTTACGACCCTCGGCTGATAATAATATCCGCCGTTGATCAGGGAAGAAAAACCTGCCGCCATCTGTATCATGGAGCAGTTAAAATTCTGACCGAAAGAATTGGTGGCAAGAGTCACGGTATCTCTGTTCTCTTCCGACGGTATAAGGGAAGCAGTCTGCGCTTCACCAGGAAGATCAATTCCGGTGTTTCTCCCGAATCCAAACAGATTCTGGTACTGATAAAAAATGTCGTTTCCCTCATTAAAACCAATGTTCATCATTGCAACGTTGCACGACTGCGCCACAGCGTCCTCCAGGCTGATATTGCCATGGACGTGAGAACAGCCGATATTCCAGCTTCCCACATTAAGAGAACCGGTACAATAGTAAGATTCATTGCCTGTCAGCACGCCTGTTTCAAGTCCCGCTGCCACTGTAAAAGGTTTATAAGTGGAACCCGGCTCATTGGCGTCGCTGATGATCGGATTACGCCAGAGCTGATAGAAGCCGTCATAGATGGTCATCTGCTCTTCTTCCTCTTCAGCATCCGTTTCCGTGGAAGCTTCCTCATCGTTCTCCTCCGTGTCCTCTTCAGATGTGCCGCCTGCCGTCACTTCTTCGGAGGTATCCTCACTGCTCTCTTCAGCTTCCTTCTCTTTTGTATACACCTTCATCTCATCAATCTCCTCCTGGGAGAAAAGCTGCAGAAGGTTCTTTTCATTCATCGGATCGTTCAGGTCATATGGATTGGAGGACGCCATGCCAAGCACCTCTCCGTTTCTGGGATCCATGACCAGAATACTGGTCATCTTGCTTCCCACATCTTTATCAAATTCTTCCAGTTTATCTTCGATCACCTGCTGAATCTGCATATCAATGGTACTTACAACAGAATTGCCATTCTCCGCTTCCTTCACCGTCTGTTCCTGTGTAAGTTCCTGATTAAAGTAATAGTAAGAACGTCCGTTGGTTCCGTTTAGAGTGTCATTATAATACTGCTCGATGCCCCAGTTGCCGCTGTTTCCCGAAGATGTGAAACCCAAAATCCGGCAGGCAAGATCTTTATATGGATAGACTCTTTTATAGTTCTCCTCAAACATGACGCCTTCCACTTTTCTTGCCTCCTGGATTTCCGCCTTCTCATCGGCCGGCGTATTTTCATCCCAGGATTCATCTGCTTTTGCCAGAAATTCACGAAAAGCCGACACTTCATCGTAACTTAAATTTTTCTTATATACGACATAATAGGAATCTTTGTTATTCTCGATCGTCTCGCGCAGATCGCTCTCATCAAATCCAAAATATTCATTTAAACCACGAATGGTCGTCTCCAGGACTTCATTGGCGTCTTCTTCATTTTCTTTGGCATTTTCTCCCACTTCGATGATATTCTTTGGCTCCAGCACAAGAGTGTAAATTTTCTCATTGGTAGCCAGAATGTTACCGTTCCTGTCGAAAATCCGACCTCTCTCATATGCAATAGTGGAACTCGTATGGTTCTGCTGGCCCAGTACAATAGTCTCAAATTCATCTCCGTTCCGGATCGTCCAGTAAGCAAGACGCACGGCCAATACTAAAAAGAGGCAAACAATTACAAAAAATACAACACTCAGTTTGCCCCTCATTGCCGTGGTCAGACGTCTTACAGATTTTATCTTCTTCGTCACATTACCACCCACTTTTTAATTCGCTGTGTCAACACTCTCATATTGTCTGAAATAGTCTTCTGTACTGCTGTTATAATAAATGATCTGATCAGCTCCCGGATATACCATATGTAATTCCTCTTCCGCAAAAGTACGTATTTCATCGAGATTAATATTCTTATCGATCTCAGTCTGCAGAGCATTCTGCTCACTGAGAAGGTTCTCCTTTTCTGATTTCAGATCGGCAATCTGCGCCGAGAGATTATTCAGTCGAACGGTTCCCTGCACATACATAAGCGCCGCAGCCACACAGATAATTATCGCTACCGCTGTTATGATGGTATATTTCCAGTCAAAAACTAACAGCCTTTCTTTATTGCGCCGGATGGCGGCCTCCTTCTCCGGGTTTACGACCTTTTCCTGCACCGCCGCCTTTGCAGCCTTTTCTCTGCGCACCTTTCTTTTCTTTTCCGGCTGCGCCCCGTAAGTTCCGTCTCCATAATGTTCTTCGCTGTCAAGCTTGGTCACATTGCTTCCATAAATATATTTATAACGCTCTGATGTACTATGCAACGCCATATCAAATTCCTCCAACACACTCTAGTCTCATTCCTTTGAAACTATTCTTTCAAATACACGTAATTTCGCACTTTTGGCCCGGCTGTTCTCTTTCAGTTCTTCTTCTCCAGGTACGATCGGCTTCCGGGTGATCACCCGGCCTTTAGGTTTCCTTCCGCATGTGCATACAGGAAATCCCGGAGGACAGATGCATGGATTCTCGCAGGTACGGAAAATGTTCTTCACAATTCTGTCTTCCAGAGAATGGAACGTGATCACGCAGAGACGTCCGCCGTCACCGAGAAGACCTACCATCTCCTCCAGATGCCCCTTAAGCACATCCAGCTCATGATTAAGCTCGATGCGGATCGCCTGAAAAGTCTTCTTGGCGGGGTGGCCTCCCACAGCACGCACCTTTTTCGGGATAGCCGCCTTGATGATCTCCGTCAGCTGACCGGTAGTCTCCACCGACTCCTCTTTTCTCGCCAGTACAATATGCTTTGCAATATTTTTTGCAAACTTATCTTCACCGTAATCTCTTATAATATGATAAAGCTCCGTCTCACTGTACGTATTCACGATATCTCTCGCCGTCCGCTCCTGTCTGACATCCATCCGCATGTCAAGCGGAACGTCTTCTCTGTAAGTAAATCCCCGTTCTCCATTGTCCAGCTGGTAGGAGGATACGCCCAAATCAAGCAAAATTCCATCCACCTTCTCAATCCCCAGATCATGAAGAACTTTTTTCATATCAGCATAGTTACTGCGTACAATAGTCACTCTGTCCGCATACGGCGCCAGACGTTTCCCCGCCGCCTCAATGGCGTCCCCATCCTGATCAATACCGATGAGACGTCCTCCTGCATCCAGCCTTTTTGCAATCTCCAGGGAATGTCCTCCTCCGCCCAGAGTGCCGTCCACATAAATCCCGTCCGGCTTGATACATAATGATTCAATTGTCTCCGCCAGCATAATGGACTTATGCACAAATTCCATGGCATCCTCCTTATCTGCCGCAAGGCTCCACTGTTTTTAAAAATCCAAATCTCCCGCGATGTCCTCGATAGACTCGTCCTCTTCGTTCTGATAAGCGTCATATTTTTCTGTACTCCACAGCTCAATGCGGTCCGATACGCCAAGAACCGTGACTTCCTTATCGATCTCTGCAAAACTTCGGAGCACCGGGGGAATGAGAAATCTTCCCTGTTTATCTGTCTCGCATTCTATAGAGCTTCCGATAAAGTAACGTTTCAGCTTTCTTGCCTGTCTGGAAGAAGTTGGAAGCGCATTGAGCTTTCCTGCAAAGTTCTCCCAGGATTCAGGCGGAAAAATAAAAAGGCATCCGTCCATCCCTTTCGTAAGTACAAACTGTGTTCCGAGTTCTTCCCGAATCTTTGCCGGTAAAATCAGGCGGCCTTTGGCGTCAAGCCCATGTTGAAATTCTCCCTGAAACACAATACTCACCTTCTTTACGGGAAACAGACGTCTCCTCCATTCCTCTCTCCTGTTTGTCTTATAGGGACATCTCCCCCAGAAAACGTCACATTCTACCACTTTGCTCCACTTGACATTTATTTTATCTCATACAGGAATGTAATGCAACATTATTTTGGGGATATTTTCTAATGTTTTCTTTCCTTTTTTTTACAGGGAGAACATACGAACGCCTTTTAACTGGTATTTTTTTAAGAAAAAATGCAATTTTTTCTAATTATTGCGAAGGTACGCGGATTTTCGGGGCATTTTTTGTTGGGAAAATGGGGCCGCTCCGTGCTGTCCGGATTTTCCCAATAAAAAAGTGTCTTTGACACTTCAACCCCCTAGCCCCCATTCATGGGGGAATTAGGGGTTTCTTTTTGTGCTGTTTTCCTTCATAATAGTCTTATGAATATCCTTCAAAGAATTTTT
>NZ_NFIR01000037.1:0-24872 GCF_002159465.1 Eubacterium sp. An3 | reverse complement strand
ACTGTGCTTACATAATCTAAAAGTGCTTTCATAGAAGAACTCCTATCCTTTTTTCTTTGAGTATACCAGAAAATCAGGATGGATGTTCACAATTTATTCATTCATGCGTTTGTCGTGATCGTTTATCTCTTCTTTATAACACTTCTCAGCTACTGTTCCTCTGCCATCTTCTCCAAGCCTTACAGATCAGAGAAAAAGGCTGACTGCCAGTCATCAATTAATTCATAAAGATGTACAGGCATCACAGTCTCGCGAACAAATAAAAGAAAAAGTCTTATCGCCTGCTCATAATTCTCCGTCACACCCGGGGCCTCGCTTTTGTCCACCACCGATTCATTATTCTTTTCATACTGCTGAATCCGAATTCCAAAAAAATCACCAATCCCCTCGTCCCGCGGAAAATGCGACATCAGCAGTTCATAAATCAGTTGAAACTTCCCTCCAATCGTCGTTACTTCCTGCTCTTGTGTCAAAATTGTTTCCATACCTTTCCTCCTTGTCACACCCGGATTTATAATATTATGAAATATATTACAAATCATTTGGATATGACAGTATTATACTTTTTTTGACACAAAATAAAAAGGGAATAATTTGTAAAAAATAGATAATTTTTACAATTCAAGCCATTATATAATTTCATAAAAAACCTAAATTTGGGTAATTTTGACAATTTTATATCTGTACTAATAATTACAATTTTGATACTATAAAATATTATCATTTTATAATAAAGTAAATTATTTATCTTCTGATTATACTATGAAGTACAAACCATTTTACACCGTTTTCTCACAACCTGATATTCCTGCAACAGATATGCCCTTCGTCCGTCAAAACCTGTCATGACAAAAAAAGGCAAAAATAAAGAAGGAATGCGCTCAATGTACATTCCTTCTGAATATCATATGATGAAAACCAATTAATATCCGCCTACCGCTTCATTTCTGGAAATCTCGTCATAAAATGCCGCGGTGGCAGCATTCATGTACGGGTTCAGCCACAGATAGCCGATTCCAAAGGTAAAGAGGCAGAGAATACCCCTGCCGATAAAGCTGAACTGCAGGCAGAACAGTCTCCATTTGTTGCCGTTCATCATCCGCATGGATACTTCCATGGCTTCTTTGGCAGACATTTCCGGATTCTCCGCCATGATAAACCCGGACATGCTGTAAGAATAGCTCTTGATAATACCCGGTATAACAAGAAGCAAACTCCACAGGAAAGTAAAAATGCTCATCCGCAGACGCAGCCACACTGCTTTTCCCATGATGGAAGTATGGCAGAATATCTGCCCCACTCTCGCTTCCTTCCTGTCTATCAGATTCAGGTTATATATGGCCAGACCAAGGCTTACGAAGCTGCCGATGATATATTGCACCACCGCTATAATAAATATAACCAGCGCGGATACCATCAAAATAGCCGCAATTGTCAACAAAAGTCCCGGCGGCAGCTTTATGGAGACCCGACTGCCATCCTCTCCTGCGTATTGATTGTATAAATTGGATGTCAGAGAAACTGCACTTCCCTGCATAGTAATGTTCGCGCCCAAAAGCCCTGCCAGCAGAGTCGTTCCTACGGCAGAGGCCCAGTGACCGGACAGACTTCCTCTCGCTATCCCTCTAAAATCAGCCGCTCTTTTCATAGTGTATCTAAAACTCCTTTCATTTTGTCCGCTGCCTGCCGGAACAATGTGAGTTCTTCTTCCGTCCATTTTTCTTCCAGTCGCCTTTCCACGCCATTGACGCCGATGATGGAAGGAACGCTGAGTCCCACACCGCTGACACCGTACTCTCCTTTGAGTACAGTGGACACAGATGCTATGGTCGTTCTCTGATCGAGAACCGCCGACGCCAGATAACATACGCTGGTGGCAATGCCAAAATGAGTTCTTCCTTTATTTTTTATGATAGAAGCGCCCATTCCCCGCACTTTACCTGCAAAGTCATCTCTTATCTCCTGCGTCCAGGACAACCCGTGTTTTTCACAATATTCCTGCATCGGGATTCCATCCACAGCCGCGCGGCTCCAAATAGGAATCTGCGAATCCCCATGTTCTCCTACAATGTTTATCTTTACCGATTCTGTATCCCGCTTCGTATAATCTGCCATAAGGCGGATCATCCGGGAAGAATCCAGCGCACATCCGGTTCCAAATACTCTTCCGTCCGGAAGTCCCATCCACCGGGTACACTGATACACAAGAACATCCACCGGGTTGCTCACCAGCATGATAACGCCGCCCGTGTAATACTTCTGCATCTGCTCAACTACATTTCTCAATATGCCTGAATTACCTGCGATCAGATCCAGACGGCTCTCTCCCGGTTTTCTGTTTCTTCCTGCTGTGATGATGATCAAATCACAATCTCTGCAGTCTTCATAGCTTCCGGCGCGGACAACAGCATTACCCAAATCCGGAATTCCATGCTGAATGTCCATGGCTTCGCCTTCTGTTTTCTCTCTGTCAATATCAATGAGGACAATTTCTCTTGCCAGATTACGAATGGTCAGCGCATATGCAATGGACGCTCCCACGAAACCTGCTCCAATCACTGCCACTTTTCTTTTTGAGACAATATAACCATCCATCATCATAATACCTCCTCTTTGCAAGAACAAAGTGAAATCTTATACATTTAACTGAGAAACAGCATCTGTGTCCCTCTCTAAAAAGATATCCACAAATGCTGTTTTATTATAACATTTTTTCCACAGAAAAGATATAAAATTAATGATATTTATGACATTTGCAATAGCGCCCATTTCATCCAGTCTTCATTGGTCTGCTTCATATAACTGCGGCTGATGATGATTTCTTTGCCGTTTTCCAGCACATAAGAATTCTTCTTTTTTTCCCGAATTGCCGGAAAATAGATAATATAGCTATGATGACAGCGGGAAAATTCATTTTCCGGCAAATCTCCCATCAATTCATCCAGCTTCTCCTTAATCTGAAAATCTCCCCACGAAGTATGTACAGTCGTATAGCGCAGCTCTCTTTCCAGATAATACATGTCCGAGAGCCGGACAATAATCTGCCTGCCCCATGATGCTGAAAAAATAAGTTTTTTCCCCGATTGTTCCAACTGATGCATTATCTTGTCGAACACTTCCGGCAGCCGTTCTTCAAGCTGCTCTTTAAGCACAAAATAGGTATGTTGTGTCTGAAAAATATCTACAGCATAGAACAAATAATTCGTTAAAAACACAATCTGACAGCCCGGAAATCGTTTGTTCAGTTCTCCTGCCACAGAAATTCCGTTTTTTTCTTCACCGAGTTCTATGTCCATAAACATAACATCCCAGGGCTGTCCCTGCCAGTTTAATACATCGTCTCCATTATTGAAAGAAGTTACTTCCACATTGTATCCCAGTTTTTCCACATATCCACTTATCACTCCGGCAGCTGTATCACACCAGCTCCTGTCATCGTCACATACTCCTATGATCATCCTATGTCCTCTCATTTTTACAGTCTTATCTCTGCGTTGCCATCAAATTTTACGTATTACATTTCTTCCATCGCCTGCGCGGGATCTTTTTCCTGCCGCCATACTTTCATCATTCCCGGGCCATACGCATCAAACATCATCGCCGGACGAATCAGAGCCTCGCCGATATTTTCCCTCTGCGCATCGGGATCAGTACTTTCCGGCAAATACGTTTTATACCGAATCTCCCCATCACTGTAATTCAAATCAAAATGTCCGGAGTACAGTCCGTAATTTACTCTGCAAAAATATTCGGCAATCCTCTCCCGGGCATCTTCTTCCGCTTTGATCGGAACTCTGCCCATCACAACACATTGCCCTTCTTTCATCCATACAATAACCTGACATTGTTTTAATTCACATTTTAATCCCATGTCAATCTCAATAATTCCCGCATTTTCCCGGCTTCTATACTCCCATTTATTCTCATTAAGCCACTGCTCGATTTTCTCAAAAAGTGTTGTCGTAATCATTTCTTCCCCTCTTTAAATAATTAATATAAAATCATCGTATCTTCAGGTCATTTGTTATGCATTTTATGAATATATTATATCAAAAAAAGAGTAGTTTTTCTTCTCTATGACATAATCTGCCCATTTTTTGTAATAAAATGCATTTTTATTACGATTCAGCGGAACAAATGTATTTATCACAGCGGAACAAACACACTTTTTTTCATCAACCATCACAAATTTCTTTAATCAGGCACCACAAATCTTTTCTTGACATAGTATATATGTCACGATATAATTAGTTTCGGTATCATTTTATTAATATCACATTTTTTTATTTTTCAAGGAGGTTATTACCAGAAGATGGATACTAGTGATAATGACGCTAACCCTGATAATGGTGATTATAAATTAAATCTGTTCATATACTAAATGAGACATGTCCTGTGTATCAATAATGATAGACGGGTCATGTCTCATGCTTTTTTCAGGGAAAATATGTAATATGTTTCAAACAATTATAAAAAGAAAGAGGTTTTTACTTTGGAAGATTCCATAATATTTTTACTATTAGTTCAGGTCATACTGATTGCACTGAATGCAATTTTTGCCAGTGCAGAGATTGCCGTTCTTTCCGTCAAAGAAACAAAACTGGAAAAAATGGCGGAAGAAGGAAACAAAAAAGCGATTCGACTGACTCATCTGACCAGCGAACCGTCAAAGTTTCTCTCAACAATCCAGGTCGCTATTACTTTATCCGGCTTCCTGGGCAGTGCGTTTGCAGCGGATAATTTTTCCGACCCGCTGGTGGAGTTCCTCATCGGTCTGGGTATCGGTATTCCACGTTCCACGCTGAACACACTTTCCGTTGTAGTGATTACATTGATTTTATCGTATTTTACATTGATTTTTGGCGAGCTTGTCCCAAAACGAATCGCCATGAAAAAATCCGAACAGCTCGCCCTGGCAATCTCCGGGCTGGTCAGTGCAATTTCTACTTTATTTAAACCAATCGTGTGGTTTCTCTCCCTGTCCACCAACGCTATTCTCCGCCTGTGCGGTATTGATCCAACAGAAACAGACGACGCGGTAAGTGAAGAAGAAATTCGCATGATGGTCGATGCAGGAAGCGAAAAAGGCGCCATCGACTATGAAGAGAAAGAATTTATTCAAAATGTTTTTGAATTTGACGATCTGATGGCTGGTGAAATTGCCACCCATCGTACCGACGTAACCATTCTTTTTCTGGAGGACAGCGACGAAGAATGGGAACAGATAATCCACGACAGCAGACATACTCTGTACCCTGTCTGCGATAACTCCCCGGATCAGGTTGTCGGCATTCTGAATGCCAAAGATTATTTCCGTCTTTCTGACAAAACGCGGCAAAGTGTGCTGGAAGGAGCCGTCCGTCCTGCGTATTTTGTACCAGAAACAGTTAAGGCTGACGTACTTTTCCGAAACATGAAACAGGGACATCACTCTCTTGCCGTCATCCTTGATGAATATGGCGGCATGGTCGGTATCGTAACTTTAAATGACCTGATCGAAGAGCTTGTCGGCGAGCTCAGCGAAGATATCCCCGACTTCGGAAGTTCCGATCCACAAATTGAACAGCAGACTGATTCCTCATGGGAAATCAACGGCAATATTCCTCTGGACGAAATCAAAGAGGAAACTGGTATAGATCTGGAAAACGATGATTATGATACTTTGGGCGGTCTCGTTTTCGACATTCTCGGTCTGATTCCACAGGACGGCCCGCAAAATATCGATCTGGAAGTTGCGCAGCTCCACATTCATGTGAGCTACATAAAAGACCACCAGATTGAAAAAGCTACTATTGAACGGATTGAACTGCCAGAAGAGACGCCAGAAGAATCTGAGAGTACGAATGATACCAAAGATACAAAAGCAAAAGATACAAAAACAAAATAACCCGGCTTCTTATATTTTTAGATAACAGCCGCAGTAATCCCGGACAAATGCAGAGCAGACATCTGTCCGGGTTGTTTTTATCCCGGTATTTTAGTTTCAAAAAACGGTCAAAAAAAATCCAAAAAAACCTTGACATAATATTTATGATTTGATAGAATATTATCGTTGCATCGAGGCGTGGCTCAGTTTGGTAGAGCGCTGCGTTCGGGACGCAGAGGCCGTGGGTTCGAGTCCCGTCGCCTCGACTACATTTTTAGAAGCCGGATAACCGCATAAACAGTGGTTATCCGGTGTTTTTTTATTTTTCAGGATAATGATTACTTTTCTCAAAATCATCAAAAATTGGCGTGTTCTAACAAATGTTCTAACAAAAATCACTCGTTGAAAAAATGCGCCGCTTTGGAAGAAATTTGATTCAAATCGTTACGATTTTGATTCAGTTTCTGGCGGTTATAATGGGAGTAGATATTCAACGTGGTTTCTGCATCGGCATGTCCCATCCAGTATTGTAACTGTTTAATATTCCATCCCTTCTCAATCAACATGGAACAACAAGAATGTCTCAACTTATGTAAAGTAATTTCCGGCCTTCCAAATACACTCATCGCCTTTTTAAATGTTCTTGTAACATAATCGGGACTATACGGTCTTCCATCTTCCCAAGTAAAAATATACCCTTCGTCATTTTGATAAGCATTCCCATAAAATTCTGCATTTTCTTTCTGCTGCCTCTGTATACTTTTCAAGCAGGCTTTCGCAGAATCAAACAAATTCAGACTTCTTGACCCAGCGCAGGTTTTCGTGGCATCTTCTGCAAAAATACGATTCACACGAACTACCGTATGCTCAATATTAATAATCTCCTTCTTCCAGTCCACAGCAGACCATTTTAGTCCCAGTATTTCCGAGCGTCTCAGTCCATAATATGCACCCATAAAAGCAATTCCCAGCATACGAGGATATTCCCGAGACAAAAACTCCAATAAATCCAGAATTTCCTCTTCTGTTAAAAATAAATATTCCTCACTATACTCTTTATTCTTTTTTCCTTTTACCGTGACACTGTTCACCGGATTTACAGAAATAATCTCATCAATAACAGCTTCATCAAATACTGCATGAAGAATTGAGCGATAACTTCTTACAGAACGAACTGTCAAAGGTTCTCTTTCATGCGTCTTTTGATTCTCTTTACCATAATTAAGAGAGTATTTGAAGAACTTATTTAACATAGCCGGAGTTACTTCGCGAAGTAAAGGATTTTCCATTTTAAAATATTTTTTCATGGATTTTATACGTAATTTATAGGTCTCATAAGTTGATTTTCTCAAATCTCTCTTTTTCCCTTTCAACCAGTCATCCATATAGTCACATAAGGAAATGTCACGGGAAATTTCCAGAGATACCGGACGTTCCAGATATTCAAACTTTTTAATTAATTCTGGAATAAGCGTTTCCGCTTTACGTTTATTCCCTTTTGCCTTCAATCCTGTTGAAATGGATTTTTGTTTGCGTTTAAAAGTCATCGGGTCTTTATATGATAAAACGATATATAAATATTCCTTGCCTGATGCACCTTTCTTTTTCTGTACCGTGCCTGTCATATAGTATATCTCCTTTCTTTTCAGGCACACTACTATATGTTTTTATAATAGCATACCCTTTGGCCTTTGTAAAAATCTACTGATTATCTTCTCCTATAAAATTCACTAATTCTTTTTTTGGTATTCGATATTGTGACGCAATCTTTTTTGCCCACAGTTCCTTATCTTGTATCAATTTATAAACCGTTTTTGTAGATACTTGCAAAATTGTGCACACCTGTTTCACTGTGAGCACATCTGGATAATTATTCAGCATTTTCATTACCTCCTCTCTTTTGCTGAACTTTAAATTGTGCTATTATGAATGAAATATTCATTTACCAAATGGTTATGAATAAAATAATTTTTTATAAAACTCGATTGTTTAGGAATTAAACCGAAATGAAAATGGAGATAGTAAGATGGAAGATTTGACACTGGAAGAATTTTTTGAAGAATATGAAAAGGCTTATATTTTTAAATTTGATCAACAGGACAATTCAATTATCATAAAAAGGCACAACATTTTTTATTCGGAACCCGGATTAAAACGCAAATCTTTGGCAAAATCAACTCAAATATACATATGTTTCCCGGATTTTTCCATCCAAAGTATTGAATCTACTTTCGTTAATCAGCATTTTCTATATGATATTTATTATATTTTTGAGGATGATGGCTATTATATATCTTCCAGAATAAATTGGAAAAAGCAACTATATCAATTACACAAGAATCTTCATCCGCATCTTATCACGTTACTTGCCGACTATTTTCAGAACTTATGTTCCAATCGAAATAAAAATATATTATTAAACAAATCATTTGGCTGGATTAAGAATGCAAAATACAATAATGGAGAATTCTTTCAATCCACCAGACAGTTAGAAAACACAAATAACAGCAGGCAAAAAAATATGTGTATTGCTTTGAAGAAAAATATACCGGAAAACCAAAATATTTTCCTCTTATCAAGGTTGGGAAATCCATACTTTCATTTAATGAAATGGAATTTTTTCTAAACTTTTTAGAGGATTCCGCTGCTCTTGTTACTATTTTCTCATATGGTCTTCTATCCATAAGTTTAAATGCTGAACAGCATTATACTTACCAAAATAAGATAGTTGATCATGAATTACAGTTTGTAGAAGATAAAGAAACAGAATTATTTAAAAAAATTGAACCATTCAGCTTATGCATTTATGGAGAAAATTCACATAAAAACATAACACGAAAAACAATTGCTTCTATTTTTTTAGATTACACAAAAACAACATATAAATATCCAAACAGAGTATGTAATCATTTACCTCATACAACATTAAAACAATTTATAGATAAAACAGCAGAAATTTGTAAATATGCAGATTGTCCTATTATCATTTCACCTTCTGGAAATGTAGAAAATATTGTATCAACTGCACGGCAATTAAAAACATTGGAATTGTTTCAAAAAAGAAACTATATAAAAGGGTTCCCGGTCCTCTTATCAAAATCAGCTGTCAGAAGAGATAAAGTATTAAATATTGATATTTCTACCATTCCAGCTATTCCTTCACCAGATGAAATGATTAGTATCGAAATACTGATTTCTGATTATATACTATTTATTGAAAGAGTTCTCAATAAGGACTATCCCGGAGGTGCTTATAAATATATTAAACACTATGGTATTAATGACGTTTATTCTGATATGACCCGTAAGCCTTTTGAAAAATACAGTAATATATTTTGTAGTGATGAGTTTAATGAGGATTTGGCAAAATGTTGCAGAGATATTCTGACAGCATTACATGGCTTCACAATATATATTGATATATATTATCCCGCACTAAAAACAAAAATTGATAATATCCTGGAAAATCAGATTTCTTTTCTCCAGGATCTCGCCAGGGATTGTGAAAGCCGTCCCCAAAAAACTGCGTCTAAAAAAACTAGTAAACCATCACAGAATATCAAAAAAGATTTTTTTAACGTAATTTCAAAAATATGCCAAGGCCAACCTAATGCTATTGTATATAATGAGACTGACGTTTACATAGACTATAAGGTTTTTCAAAAATACTATGCTCGAACAGACTATAAGGCCTTCCTCAACAAATGTCGTTCTTCCTCTCTGGTAAATGCACCAGTACGTCCGAATACAGGAGAATACAGAGGATTTACATACAGCAGGATAATCAATGGCAAAAAAACGAATGTCCTCGTTGTTCCACGGATGTAGGACGGATTTTGCGGACATTCAAAATAAAAAAGAATGTGGAGGTAACAGACAATGGCAAAATCATTATTTGAGGAACTGGGCGGCAAATACGAAAGGCAAGGGGATTATTTGATACCGTGCTTAACTGTACCCGCCGAAGAAGAACAGGCAATAGGCATCTGGGGGCAACGGCATTTAGATTATCTAAAACAGTACCGTAAAGTTACATACACCAATCTTCTTACAAGCGGCAGGCTAAACGCCTACCTTGCCGACATCAACAGACAGGCACAGGAACGCTTTGAAAGGCTCATAGAGGGTATGAAACAGGCACAGGGCATAACGGAACAGCTAAAGGCAGAAAACGCCTTAGAATGGACAGGATGCCTCAATAACATAAGGGCTTGTGCGAGGGAGATTGTGGAAAAGGAAATTATTTTTGCATAAACAGATGATTAGTGGCAGGGGGAAATCCTGCCGCTTTTTCTGCTTTAGTTTGTCAGCTTGACAAATAAAGGGTTAAGGAATATAATTAGATTCAGTATTATACAAGGAGTTAATAAATATGCGGCAAGGTATTCTTAAATAAACTGTCAATTTGATAGTGGGAACAAAAAGTAGCAGTCCCGTTTCACTTTTAATATGGGGCTTAGTTTTTTGTACCCAGTTTAAGAATACTTTTATCATGTAATTTTATATGCCCGAAAACATATAAGTGTTTTGGGGCTATTGGAGTTATTTACCCAGTGATAGGAGTATTTATCACTGGGTATTTTTATGCCCTTTTTTGGGTGTTGATAGGAGGAAAATCACATGAAAATAATTAACTTAGGCATTCTGGCTCACGTTGACGCAGGAAAGACAACATTAACGGAAAGTTTATTGTATACCAGTGGTGCAATTGCAGAACTAGGGAGCGTAGATGAAGGCACAACAAGGACAGATACAATGAATTTGGAGCGTCAAAGGGGAATCACTATCCAGACAGCAGTGACATCTTTTCAGTGGGAGGATGTAAAAGTCAACATTATAGATACGCCAGGCCATATGGATTTTTTGGCGGAAGTATACCGTTCTTTATCCGTATTAGACGGAGCAGTATTATTAGTTTCTGCAAAGGATGGCATACAGGCACAGACCCGTATACTGTTTCATGCACTACAGATAATGAAGATTCCGACAATTTTTTTCATCAATAAAATTGACCAAGAGGGGATTGATTTGCCAATGGTATATCGGGAAATGAAAGCAAAGCTTTCTTCGGAAATTATAGTGAAGCAAAAGGTTGGGCAGCATCCCCATATAAATGTAACGGACAATGACGATATGGAACAGTGGGATGCGGTAATTATGGGAAACGATGAACTATTAGAGAAATATATGTCAGGGAAACCGTTTAAAATGTCAGAACTGGAACAGGAAGAAAACAGGAGATTCCAAAACGGAACGTTATTTCCCGTTTATCACGGAAGCGCTAAAAACAATCTGGGGATTCGGCAGCTTATAGAAGTAATTGCCAGTAAATTTTATTCATCAACGCCTGAAGGTCAATCTGAACTATGCGGGCAGGTTTTTAAGATTGAATATTCAGAGAAAAGGCGGCGTTTTGTTTATGTGCGTATATATAGCGGAACATTGCATTTGAGGGATGTTATTAGAATATCTGAAAAAGAGAAAATAAAAATCACAGAGATGTGTGTTCCGACAAACGGTGAATTATATTCATCCGATACAGCCTGCTCTGGTGATATTGTAATTTTACCAAATGATGTTTTGCAGCTAAACAGTATTTTGGGGAACGAAATACTGTTGCCGCAGAGAAAATTTATTGAAAATCCTCTCCCTATGCTCCAAACAACGATTGCAGTAAAGAAATCTGAACAGCGGGAAATATTGCTTGGGGCACTTACAGAAATTTCAGATGGCGACCCTCTTTTAAAATATTATGTGGATACTACAACGCATGAGATTATACTTTCTTTTTTGGGGAATGTGCAGATGGAAGTCATTTGTGCCATCCTTGAGGAAAAATATCATGTGGAGGCAGAAATAAAAGAGCCTACTGTTATATATATGGAAAGACCGCTTAGAAAAGCAGAATATACCATCCACATAGAAGTCCCGCCAAATCCTTTCTGGGCTTCTGTCGGGTTGTCCATAGAGCCGCTCCCTATTGGAAGCGGAGTGCAGTATGAAAGCAGAGTTTCACTTGGATATTTAAATCAATCGTTCCAAAATGCGGTTATGGAGGGGGTTCTTTATGGCTGCGAGCAGGGGCTGTATGGATGGAAAGTGACAGACTGTAAAATCTGTTTTGAATATGGATTGTATTATAGTCCTGTAAGTACCCCCGCAGACTTTCGGCTGCTTTCCCCTATCGTATTGGAGCAGGCTTTAAAAAAAGCAGGGACAGAACTATTAGAGCCATATCTCCACTTTGAAATTTATGCACCGCAGGAATATCTCTCACGGGCGTATCATGATGCTCCAAGGTATTGTGCAGATATTGTAAGTACTCAGATAAAGAATGACGAGGTCATTCTGAAAGGAGAAATCCCTGCTAGATGTATTCAAGAATACAGGAACGATTTAACTTATTTCACAAATGGGCAAGGAGTCTGCTTGACAGAGTTAAAAGGATACCAGCCAGCTATTGGTAAATTTATTTGCCAACCCCGCCGCCCGAATAGCCGTATAGATAAGGTTCGGCATATGTTCCACAAGTTAGCTTAACAGCTTGCAAAAGTCATATAAAATGAGATTTGAAAGGATTAGAGACTAATTATGATGAAATGCGAATGGATATTGTGTCCTGTTTGTGGGAGCAAAACCCGTAATAAAATTAGGAAGGACACTGTTTTGGAGAATTATCCCCTTTATTGTCCAAAATGCAGACAAGAAAGATTGATTAAAGTTGACAACTTGAAGATAACTGTCATCAAAGAGCCAGACGCTTAAGACGCAGAGCCGATGAAATTGTGGAACAATTCACGAATCATCGGCTCTTTTTGTTTCGTATTTGAAAGAACAAACTCACCAAATAAAAAAAACGATATTCGGGTGGGTTATTTTGTTATACCCTAAATTACCCTCTGAATTTGTTTTTAAATTTGGAGGGATTTTTTTATGTCCTTTTTTCGGGCAGTTATCTATCTGCTCATACGAAGCAAAATTTATCAATACATAGCATATCAGAGAACGGCAGGAAACCAGTTAAAAAAATTTCTGCCAGTGCAACGGTACTTCTCACCTTGAAAGTAGAAGTACAATCTCCATACAATAGAATTACTATTTCCTATAACCGTAAAGGTCACAGAGCCTTTGCGGTTTTTCTTTTGTCGATTTTTGTTGGAAAGTGCCGTAGGGCTGTTTCTGATATGCGGTGTCGTTCTCCGCCTCTCCATCTGGATTTTTTACATTTCAAAAATTCAGATGGGAGGTATTTATGGTGAAATATGCACCAAGAAAGGTATATATCAGAGAAAGTGGCGGCTATGTGGAATTATCCTACACGGAGTTCTGCCGTTGCAGGGAATCCGACCAGACCTATATGGACAAGCTGTTTATCCCCATTCAAGGCTGTCTGCTTGAAGTCGTGAGGGAGCAATACACAGACTTCTACCGTGACAAGGAACGGTGGCGTTATCTGCAAAAATTAGATACAAAGAATAGACTGCTATCTCTCGACGGATTTACGGACAGCGAGGGGAATCCTCTGGACTTTATCACTGATGAAGCGGTGGACATTGCAGAAACCGTTGTCAATGCGGTCATGGTGGACAGGCTGAAAGCCGCCCTGCCTTTGCTGTCGGATAGTGAACAGGAGCTGATACAGGCAATCTTTTTTGACGGACTTTCCGAGCGTGAAGTCGGGGCGAGGTTGGGCATAACCCAGAGCGTTGTAAACAAACGCAAAGCCAGAATCCTAATAAAACTAAGAAAGATAATAGAAAATTAAAATTTAAGGCGTTCAGCCCCCTTGTTTTTTCCTTTGGGAAGATGAGGGGGCTTTTCTCTGCCCTCTCAATCAATTCTGATTGGAGGAAGTAAGAATGGCATACAACCACGGACGGGAGGACAGGAAATGGCGTATCTGGAAAGAAGCGGAGGAAAAGCTGCTGCGTGAGTGCGGCGTTGATGAAGCGACCATTGAGCAGATACGCATGGCGGACAGGGCAGACTTCAATTCCAACAGGCGGTTTTACCGATGGACGAATGACGTTGCGGAATATCTTGAGGACATGGCAGGCAGGGAGCGGCAGGCGGAAGTGGGTACGGTTGCGGAGTTACTGGAAGAGATTGAGAGCGAAAATCTCTATCAAGTATTAGTCACGGTGGACGGGCGTACCTTGAAAATCGTCCTGCTGAAAATGCAGGGGTATTCCACAAAGGAGATTGCCCCGCTTGTGCATTTGACGACTGGTGCCATCTATGCGAGGTTAGACCATCTGCGGAAGAAGCTGCGGAAAATTTTATAGCTTCTAAAACAGCCTGCCATCCTGCGGGCTACTGGGTGAGGGATGGAAATCCCCTCACTCATTTTTTGCAGGAGGACAACAGGATGGCATACAGGGTTAAGGCATACACGCTTCGGGAGGAATCCACGGAAAGCGGCACAAGGTATTTTATCAGCTTTAAGGACGGGCAGGGCAAATCCCACGAGTTGGAAGTGTCGGAACAGTTCTTTATGGAGTTTCGGCAGATGGAGCGCAGGAACAGGAATCTTTTCTAATGGGACGAGCGGCACAGGGAGTTTAACGAGGTATGGGACGAAACCCTTTACAGACGGGCGTTGCGTGTGCCTAAGAGCCTTGATGAACGCATGGTTGAGGAAGAACGGAATGAAACGCTCTATAAGGCGGTTGGGAGCCTTCCAGAGATACAAAGGCGGCGTTTCCTGCTCTACTACGAGTATGAGTTCAATTTTTACCAAATCGCCGCTATGGAGCATTGCACCGCTTCGGCAATACAGAAATCTGTTGCGATTGCAAAGGAGAAAGTAAAGGCGGAAATTGAAGAAATATCTCCAACCGTGACCGACACCGCCCGAAAAAGAAATCTGTTTTTTATTTGTGTGGGATTGGCGGCATTACATACTCTCACTTTTTTCCGTGGGAGTAAATCTATTTTTAAGGAGGTCAACGCCTATGTGCAACGAAAACAAAGACACCGCCCGAAAGGAGGAAAGCCATGCAGAAGTTACAGACAGTCAACGCCGAAACGCTCCTTTATGAACCGCTTGAGAAACCATCCTTTGTGGTGGACAGCCTTATCCCGACAGGCTTATCGCTGTTCTGCGGCTCACAGAAGATAGGCAAAAGCTGGCTCATGCTGAAGCTATGCTTATGCGTGTCGCAGGGAATCCCTTTATGGGATATGCCGACAATGGAGGGCGATGTGCTTTACCTCTGCCTTGAGGACACGTTCTGCCGCATACAGGACAGGTTATTTCGTTTGACGGACGAAGCAAGCGGGCGGCTCCACTTTGCCGTGGCAAGCTGCAAGCTGTCAGACGGTCTTATCGTGCAGCTTGAAGATTATCTGAAAGATTACCCAGACAGCAGGCTCATTGTCATTGATACCTTGCAGAAAGTCCGTACAGCTTCAAAAGACAATGCCTATGCAAGCGACTATGGGGACATCTCCCTCATCAAAGACTTTGCCGACAGGCACTCTCTGGCGGTCATTGTCGTACACCACATCCGAAAGCAGAATGACAGCGACGTGTTCAACAAGGTGTCTGGGACGACAGGATTAACGGGGAGTGCGGACGCTACCTTTGTTCTGGAAAAGGAGAAACGTGCGTCTGACACCGCCAAGCTGTATGTGACGGGCAGGGACACGCCTTATCAGGAATACACGCTGCGTTTCCGTGATTGCCGTTGGGAGCTTGTGGAGCGGAAAACGCAGGAGCAGCTTGCGAAAGAAACGATACCAGATGTCCTTTTTCGGTTGGTGGATTTTATGAGGGATAAGGAAGAATGGATAGGCACGGCAACGGAACTGTTAGCCGCTATGGGGGAAACGGAAACCATACCCACGGTGATTACGAAATGGCTGAATGAATACCGCACCACATTTTTAAGCGAGAACCGTATCTGCTACCAGTACAGCCGCAGGAAAGACGGCAGGCGGATTGCCCTTGCAAGGAGGGCGGGTGACAGCGGTGATGGTGGTGACAGCGATATTAGGATACCCCCCTGTTACTGTCATTGACGCTTAAAGCCATGTAAAGCTGGCGGCTCTGCCCTGCGGGTGACAGCAGTGACGGTGGTGACAGTGATTTTAGGATACCCTGCCGCTGTCATCCCTACGGGAGAACACCCCGTAAACGCAAAATGCAGGCGTGAGATTTACTCGCCCTTTTCGGTCGTGTAAAACCACCCCTGCGGTCAGAAAAATCATTCCGATTTTTCCGACTGCGTTTACAGGGTGTAACACACTACACTTTGCCCTGCAAAGTCGTGTGCCAGACGTTCCCTCTGGACTCCCTTAAGGCAGGGCTGTGCCCTGCTATCCTACGCCTTACGGCTTCGGATAAAAGAATGGCGGCATGACGGTGACGGCTCTTGCGAGGGGGGTATCCCAAAAACACCGTCATCATCGACATGACCGTCATGCAGGGGGTGAGGGTGACAGTTGCGGCAGTCGGCAGGGGGTATCCCAAAACTGCTGTCACCACCGTCACCGCTGTCACCCCAAAGGACGGTCACCCGCCGAAAGAAAGGAGGAATCCGCCTATGCCTTATGCAATCCTGCGTTTCCAGAAACGAAAAGCGGGCGGCGTTGCGGCTTGTGAACGCCACAACGAGCGGAAGAAAGAAGCCTACAAAAGCAACCCAGATATAGATATGGAACGCTCTAAAAACAATTACCATCTCATAGCACCACCAAAGTACACCTACAAGAAAGAGATTAACCGCATGGTAGCCGAAGCGGGGTGCAGGACAAGGAAAGACAGCGTGATGATGGTGGAAACGCTCATCACAGCTTCACCAGAATTTATGAACCAGTTACCGCCCGAAGAACAAAAAGCGTATTTCCAGACGGCTCTTGACTTCATTTCGGAGCGTGTTGGAAAGCAGAATATCCTCTCCGCTGTCGTCCATATGGACGAGAGAACGCCCCATATGCACCTCTGCTTTGTGCCGATTACGCCAGACAATAAGCTGTCAGCGAAAGCTATCTTAGGCAACCAGAAATCATTATCCGAGTGGCAGACCGCCTACCATGAGCGGATGTCCTCACGGTGGAATCAGCTTGAACGGGGGCAGTCCTCAATGGAAACCAAGCGGAAACACGTCCCCACATGGCTCTATAAATTAGGCGGCAGGCTTGATAAACAGTATGAAGAAATCGTGTCTGCCCTATCCGACATCAACGCCTTTAACGCAGGGAAGAAAAGGGATAAAGCGTTAGATTTACTCTCTGCATGGCTGCCAGACGTGGAGAAATTCTCTAAGGAAATCGGGAAACAGCAGGCGTATATCGACAGTTTGAAAGAGAGAATTGGGCAGGAATCAGACTATGCGGGGCGTATGCGTGATGAAAAGTACGAGCAGGAACTAAAGGTGCAGAAAGCGAATCAGAAGATATTTGAATTGCAGAGAACCAACGAGCAGATGGGGCGGCTGCTGTCAAAAATACCGCCCGAAGTGTTGGAAGAATTGCAGAAAAATCATAGAAGCAGAGCGAAAGAAAGGTAGATATGTGAATGAAGAAACAGGATTTTAAGGTGTTAAAGACCAAAGACTTGTACCCGTTCCCCGACAATCCGTTTCATGTGGCAGAAGATGAAACACTGTCAGAGTTAGCGGAAAGCATCAAGGAATTTGGCATTGTCACGCCGATAATCACACGCCCGAAAGAGGACGGGGACGGTTATGAAGTGATTGCAGGACAGCGGCGTGTCCGTGCTTCTGAACTTGCAGGGATAAATACCGTGCCTGCGTTTGTCCTGCCCTTAGACCGTGACCGAGCCATCATCACCCTTGTAGACAGCAATTTGCAGCGTGAGAATATCCTGCCATCGGAGCGGGCGTTTGCTTACAAGATGAAATCCGAAGCCATGAAGCGGCAGGGTTTCCGCACAGACTTAACCTCGTCACAAGTTGTGACGAAGTTGCGGACGGACGACAAGGTGGCACAGGGCTTCGGCGTGGGCAGGATGACCGTGCAGCGTTTTATCCGCCTGACGGAACTGATACCGCCGATTTTGCAGATGGTGGACGAGGGGAAAATCGCCCTCACGCCTGCGGTGGAACTGTCCTTCTTGAAGAAAGACGAGCAGGAAAACCTCTTTGCCACGATGGAGAGCGAAGAAGCAACGCCCTCACTCTCACAGGCACAGCGGATGAAACAGTTAAGCCAGAGCGGGCGGCTTGACATGGATACGATATTTGCGATTATGACGGAGGAAAAGGGCAACCAGAAAGAAACCTTGAAAATCAACACAAGCAAGCTGAAAAAATACTTTCCGAAGAACACAACGCCGAAGCAGATGGAGGAAACCATCATCAAACTTTTGGAGCGTGAGTTGCAGAGGAAACGCAACCGTGACAGCCGCTAATCTTCTTTTTTCGGGAAGTAAATACAGAGAGTTGAGGTATGGAGAATGAGAGAAATCCAGTATGAAATCGTAAAGGAAATCGCAGTATTGTCTACGGGCGACAGTGGCTACACAAAGGAAATCAATCTCATTTCATGGAATGGGAAAGAGCCGAAGTATGACATCCGCAGCTTTTCCCCGAACCGTGAAAAGTGCGGCAAGGGAATCACGCTGAACGCTGATGAAGCGGCGGCACTCCTTAAAGCATTACAGAAAGAATTAAACAGCGAGGATTAATGGTATCTGATTGGCAGGGCGGGGACATTTCCAAACTCTTCCCTGCCCTGTCTGGAAAGGAAGATTTAAGTATGGGCGAGGATAAGAAAGCAGATAAAAAGAGAAAGCGTATCGTGCCAAAAGCACCAGTGCAGATGATAATCAGCCGTGAATATGTCGGCACACAGACCGTTACAGAAGCGTTTGTCCCGATTATCTCCGAGGATATTCGGAAGAAGATTGCCGAGGGCGACACCTTCGACAATGAGGGGCTGTCCGCTTAGAATGTACGCAATGGGACATGAAAACAGATAGGACAGATACGGAGGTTTTACAGTATGGCAGGAATCAAAGAAGAAAAGAAAATCTATTTAGTCGGCATTTATTGCCGCTTATCTAAAGACGATGGTACGGATAACGAGAGTGCGAGCATTGCGACACAGAAATCCATCCTCACGGATTATGTGAAAAAGCAGGGATGGCACATAGCAAAAACGTATGTGGACGATGGTTATTCTGGTACAAATTTCCAAAGACCAAGTTTCCAGAATATGATAAAAGACATTGAAAGCGGTCTGATAAACTGCGTGATTACGAAAGATTTATCCCGTCTGGGGAGAAACTATCTTGATTGTGGGTTATATCTGGAAGTTTTCTTCCCAGAGCATAACGTGAGGTATATAGCGGTCAATGACGGCGTAGATACCTTGAATAAATCTGCTATGGACATCACGCCTTTCCGCAACATTTTAAACGAAATGTATGCCGCTGACATATCTGTTAAGATAAAATCGGCATATCGGGCGAGGTTTCAACAGGGGAAATTCATGGGAACTACCGCCCCTTATGGCTATATCAAAGACCCTGCCGACCACAACCATCTGCTGATAGATGATAAAGTGGCACATGTTGTAAAAGAGATATTCGACCTTGCATTAAAAGGGAATGGAGTTGCCAAAATTTGCAGACATCTTAATAAACAGCATATCCTACGCCCTGCCGCTTATGCGGCGGAGCGTGGCGAAACAGGCTTTGAACGTCATTTTGAGGGGAACGAGGACAAACGCTATATTTGGAGTGGGAACAGCGTGAGGAGCATTTTAAGAAGCCCGATATATGCGGGAAATCTTGTAGGCTACAAACGGATTGCCGCCAATATGAAAAGCAAGAAACGCCCCTCTAAGCTGCCCGAAGAATGGGAAGTGATACCCAATACCCATGAGGGAATAGTCACGCAGGAGGAATTTGATATTGTCCAACAGCTTATTACAAGTCGTAGGCTTCCACAGAACAAGGGAGGATTTGTAAATATTTTTGCAGGCGTTATCAAGTGTGTGGACTGCGGATGTGCTCTGCGGGCAATGAACGTACACAGGAGGAAACGCCCAGAGATTATCGACTGTGTACAGTATTCATGTAATAATTATGCAAGAAACGGAAGAAGCGAGTGTAGTGCCCACAATATAGAAGCAAGGGATTTATTCAATGCCGTTCTTGCCGACATCAACTGTTTTGCGGATATGGCAGTGAATGATGAAAAGGCGGTCAGGGCCATAGAAAAGCGGCTCACGGAAACAGACCAGAGCAGGGCGAAAGCATTAGAGAAAGAACGTAAGAAGCTGAACAAACGCCTTGCGGAACTGGACAGGCTGTTTTCCTCTCTCTACGAGGATAAGGTCATGGAGCGTATTACCGAGCGGAATTTTGAGATGATGTCGGGGAAATACCAGAAAGAGCAGCTTGAAATTGAAGCAAGGCTGAAAGAGGTGACGGAAACTCTTAATGAAAGCTACGAGAAATCACGGGGAATCCGTGACTTCCTCGCCCTTATCCGAAATTATCAAGGCTTAAAAGAACTGGATGCAACAGTTATAAACGCACTCATAGACAAGATACTTGTTTCGGAGCGTGAGAAGATGGCAGACGGAACAGTGAAGCAGGAAATCAAGATTTACTATAAATTCATCGGCTTTGTCGATGAATTACATATCATACCTACAAAACGGTGGGCAGCAATGCCCGCTAAAAATTGTACGGTGTGCGGCGTTGAATATGTCCCGGGCTCTGGTGCATCAAGGTATTGTCCTGCTTGTGCCAAGAAGATACGGAGGGAGAAATCAAACGAGAGCAAACGCAGGAGCAGAGAACAGAAAAGGATAGCATGTATGAACTGTCCGCAAAAAATGACCGACTGAAATTGTATGATAAATATGTAAGTAATTCTCCCAGCTAAAATCATTATCTTCATGTAACCGCACTTTGGTGCTGCCGCAGCAATGATTTGTAAATCATATAGGCGGCAGCACTTTTTTGTTTGTCACTGCATACAATCTTCTTTACATATCGTTATCATTAAAATTAAATTTAATTTTACCTGCTACATCTCCATAACTCATGATGATTTCTTCAAAATTTTTTTCACAAATGTTGTTTGCGCTGGCTAGTATGGTATATATAAATAAATAAGTATTTATGCGGAAAAATAATATTTTTCATTTTACATATCCAAAATCCAAAATCCATTTTCAGCCTCGTAGAAGGTATTCCAGAACATCTTCTTTCAGAATCCTCCAGCGATTCCCTTTAATCCGATGCCCCTGGATTCGACCTTCGTTCAAAAGAGATAATGCCGTATTTTTTCCAATGTGTAACACATGCATCAGATCTTTGACAGTGAGTATATCTGGCGTATTCTTTAGCATATTATCACTCCCCAAATTTGTTTCTTTACCAACATGTTCATAAAAATAGGTTTTAATTGGTATATCTCAGTTCATTGTAGTTTATTCTGGTCAAATTATGTTTATATATTTTTTTGATATATATAGAATAGATTTTAGTATCCTGTTTTTATGAGAAATAAAACGTAGATTATCCCAATAATTATTTATAAATTATATACATAATAATTATTTATAAATCTGTTATAACAAATTAAAATTCATTTAGTTGTATAACAATCTGTAAAAAAAATATCTCTCTGGAACAAATTTGTAAAAAATTTGAGTCACAAAATAATTTTATAAACCAACCATAACAATTTGATAAAAAATAAATTGATTTTAACAAAACCAAGAAAGGAGATTTATCATGAATGATATTAAAAGCAATCAGACACCATTCATCCACACATTTAGTCTGGAAACAATTTTGACATTTATAGAGGCCGAAAGGATTTGGCAAACATACAACATAGACAATCTCAAAAATAACAACGATGAATTTTGTGTCATGAAGTTCGCTAAAAATGGTTTGAGAATATATTTCAAATATCGAACAGAGAAAGAAATCCAGTATGATAAAGAGCACGCAGAAGTAAAAGTCGAATGGATTGTCACTCCATATAAAGTGCTCCACGAAGGACAACCTATGGGTGAAATTACTTTACTGGAAGAAATGAAGCAAGTTTTAATTCAACTGACTCAAATATTTGAACAGATTGAAAAAGAAACCAATACATTTTTTTACAAAAAAGCTAAAAATGCGACGGATAGATTTGACCCGTGATATTCCTACACCGTCCACTATTTACAGTAGAGAGATTATCTCAGTATGCAAGGCAACACAACTGCCTTACGGATATGATTTTTGGATTATGACAGAAAAGCAGAAAATAGAAAATAACTGGAAAGAAGAGGTTGCCTGCTTATATAAAAATAAAAGCAAGGGAATTCAGGGAAAGATATATGATAAAAACCAGAACTTACAAGATTTCGGACATTATCCTGTGGAAACCAGACAGCACAAAGGTCTTCTCCGTTTTGAAATTTCTCTCAGTAGAAAATGTTTAAAAAAGCAAGGACTTTTGGATCCCGGTTCTTCGGAAACGTCTCTGTTCCGGGTGATGGAGCAGGCTTCTTCTCTATTTGATACTTATCTGGTAGAAATATTTGATGATGGCTCTATGTTATCCAGGTCATTGCTTGAGAAATTTATAGAAAAGCAATTCCCTACCAAAAACAAAAAAAGAATAAATATGCTGGATTTAAACAGATTTTACAATATATGTCGGAAAAAGGGCTTAGAATTTAATCCAGCAGATTTTCCTGGAAGTGTAAAAAAGCTGCGCAATATACGAAAAGCATATAAAGAAATCCTTTTGTCGCCTATCTCATTATCGGATGACTGTCCTTATATTCCTTCGTTCCGGGAGATGTTTTATGGAATACAGACAAATACATTTAGTAACTTTGCCAAAAAACATACAAGAGGAAAAGAGGTGGCGTGGAACAATGAGCAATAAAAATATTGCACTCTATACATTTGAAGAAGCAAGAGAAATCTTAAAATGCAGCAAAGTAAGGCTCCGGGAACTGCTAGATACCGGGGAACTCCGGGGATTTCGCCTTGGCAAATATAAATGGAGGATTCCCGAAGAAGCGCTGCTGGATTATATCAAGAAACAAATGACCGCACAGACAGATAAATGAGATATGGCAGCTACTAAAAGTAGTTCAGCATATCAGAAACCAGAGTACTTAGACAAATCAACAATAATTGTCAACAGCAGAATGTTTTAGTATAATGAAGAAAGGGCTGCCTTTGTACTCTGTGGAAAGAGTGATACATGAGACCGGCGAAGCATTTGGAGACGGCACACACATTCTCTTTGTGAATGGATCCTATCGCAGTGAGACTCCTCTTGGAAAATTAATGCATGATTTTTCCTGCACACAGCCATCCCAGATGCATTACAAGGTTCTGGCTGACCGGGCAAGATATTTTAAAGAGAGCAAGGAGGGAATCGCTATTATGTGTAAAGCTATGGAAGATATGCGAAATCAGGCACTAGAAGAAGGAATTAAACAAGGAAAGATAGACGTAGCCTTTCGGATGGTGAAAAAAGGAGACTTTAGCGATGAAGAGATTGCGGAGCTCTCCGGACTGTCTATAGAAGAAATCAAAAAATTATCCACCGGGGAAACGATAGAATAAATGTCCCCTGAATGACATAATTTTATTATTTTGTGTGATGAAGAAAGCATCCTGTATATAAAAATGCAGGATGTTTTTTTGTTGCACCCGTTTTCTGACTGTTTTGAATGATACACCATCTTTCCGGTAACCAGTAGTTTATAAGATTCATAAAGAAAGAGGTGTAACAATGCAAAAAGGTCTTGGAAGTATCTGGTCAAAGATTGCAGAAACTGTTGGTGTGTGCATCGCACAGGTCATCACTGAACTGATGCAGTACCGGAGCAACAAAAAAGAATGATAGTGTACAAAAGATAACGGAGCATACTCTATGTTCCGTTATCATGGGAAGGAGGAAAATAAGTGGTCATAGAACAGTTAAAACGGAAATTGTATGCAAAGATTCATACAGAATACCTGTCTTATGAAAAAGAAGTCTGCGGCATGGCTCCAGAAGAAGTGTTTGAACGGGCATATGAAATCTCTACGATTCAGGAGATTTACGGAAATCTTCTTGAGATCGTGCCCAAAACAGATTACGAACAGGCCAGGGAACTTCTCTCAGAGAAGAATCTCCTGTTTTGTTTTTATCAGGAATGGTTAAAAACAGAGGACTCTATGAGAGAAGAACTGGCGGTAATGGCGGAACAACTTCTGACAGAATGGAAAAACGCTGTAGGAAAGAGGATGGCTGGATGATGAAAAAAATGGTATCCACCAAAGGACTTTCTACAGAAGAATGGCTCCGTTACCGCAGGCTCGGTATCGGCGGGAGCGATGCTTCGACCATTCTTGGAATCAATCCTTATAACAGTATCCTCCGGCTCTGGGAGGATAAGACCGGACGATATCCTGTAGAAGAAACAGAGAATGAATACACGCATTTCGGGCATGTGATGGAACCTGTTATAAGGAAGGAATTTGAGCGTCGGACAGGTTATCGGGTACGCCGCTCGAATTTTATCCTGCAAAGTACAGAGTATCCTTTTATGCTGGCTGACCTGGACGGTATCACAAGAGATGGGGAAGGAAATCTTTGTATCTGGGAAGCTAAAACAGCATCGGAGTTTAAGCGGACAGTCTGGGAAAAAGAAATCCCGGAAGAATACATGGCACAGCTGCAACATTATCTTGCGGTGACTGGGTATCAGAAAGCGTATATCTGTGCTGTGGTGGGCGGTAATTCTTTCTACTGTCATGAAATCCAACGGGATGAAACCTACATTTCCAAGTTAATTGATATGGAGAAAAACTTTTGGGACTGTGTCCTCACCGGAATCCCGCCAAAACCAGATGGCGCTGCTGCTACTGCCAGTTATCTGGGAGAGAAATATAAGGCAGGATAGTGGTAGTATAAAAATAGTACAAAGTAAAGATGCCATGCAGACCTAAATCATGTATGATAAGAGAGATGATAAAAAGGAGGCAGTACAGGCATGGCAAAGGGTAGCAGATACGATC
>NZ_NFIR01000036.1:0-25592 GCF_002159465.1 Eubacterium sp. An3 | reverse complement strand
ACTGTTTTCAGTTCTGCCTGATCTGTGGATGCTGCTACGGTATCCAGATATGTACCTGTTTCCTGCACACGCTCATAATAGCGTCTGTCTGAATTAAATGCCTGACGGTCATAGAGACGAATTGCTTCAATTATATCTTCAGTAACACCGCTGTCTCTTAAAATCTTTTCTTCTTTCTCTTTCCAGAGCTTCCATTTGCGCTCTGCTTTTCCATGGTTATATGCCATTTTTCTTACCTCCAATCTGATTTGTTTGAACATTCAGATTGGAAAGGGCGGAGAACGGCAGCCGATACCGGAAGAAGGCTTGTCCTTTTTCCCGACAAATATCGACAAACAAAAAACCGCAAAGGCTGTTAAACCTTTGCGGCAGTAAGAAAAATGAGAACTATGCTGTAGAGCTAAAACTTCTACATTAGGGGCGTGAGAGTACCACCAACAGCAGAAGATTTTTTTGAGATGCTATCCTCATTCCTGTATGAAATTATGTAGGTAATTGCTGCTTTGGATAAGCAGCGGGGCGGCTGAAGCAGACCAGCACATAAAAAATCCCTCCAAACCCAAAACGGGTTCAGAGGGAAGATGTGTAATCAGGCATGATGAATCCGCCCACCGAAACACCGTTTTTTTTATTCGGTGGGCTTATCCTTTATCGCTTTTGACAGGGCAGAAATCTCGTTTTCCTGATTTCTAAAGGCGGCTTCTTTCAACCGTTCAAAACTTTCATTACTGATTACATGTTCTATCCGGCAGGCATCGACTTCTGCAGTTTCGGGATCAACACCTGCCGCGATAAGCTGTTCTGTAAAGAAGCAATGGCGCTCATAAATCTTTTCGGCCACCTCCCGACCTACATCGGTCAAATGGAGAAAGTGATCTTCATCCATTGTGAGAAAGCCGCCGTCTTTCAGGGTGTTGACCGCCACACAAACACTCGGTTTTGACACTCCCATGTGCCGGGCAACATCTACGGAGCGTACCATACCGAGTTTCTTTTGGAGAACAAGGATGGTTTCCAGGTAGTCCTCCCCGGACGGGGTTATTACTGGCTTCATAAACTCTTTTCGCTCTTGTTCCTGCTTTTTTTGCATTTCCGCAATCGCTTCACGGACTATTAAAGAAAAAATTATAGTGCGCCCCCTTTCTTTCTAACAGATGCTTTCTAAATGTTCCTCTCTGGGCACATGAAGTTTCATGATTACACGGCCCATCCGAGGCTTTCCTGTTGAATATGATACAGTTTTTCGTACAGACCTTTCTTTTCCATCAATTCCTTATGCGTTCCCAGCTCCGCCAGTTTGCCATCTTCCAGAACTATAATCTGGTCGGCATCCACGACAGTGCGAAGTCGGTGAGCAATCATGATGACCGTCTTGCCCTCCACCAGTTTTGCAATGGCCCTCTGGATTAAAACTTCGTTCTCTGGGTCAAGGGATGCGGTTGCCTCGTCCAGAAGAATGATAGGGGCATCTTTCAGCAGAGCGCGGGCAATGGAGATCCGCTGACGCTCACCGCCGGAAAGGGTGCTGCCGTTTTCTCCAAGGACAGTCTGATAACCCTCCGGCAATCGCTGGATAAATTCGTCACAGTACGCCGCCTTTGCCGCCGCCATAACCTGTTCCTCGGTAGCGTTCATGTTGCCTACGCGGATATTATTAAAAACAGTATCGTTGAACAGGGTCACATCCTGAAATACAAAGGACATACAGCGCATCAGGTGTTCCGGCTCAATGGTTCTGACATCCATACCACCAATCGTAATCTGACCCTTTCTTACATCCCAAAAGCGGGCAATCAATTTGGAAATCGTACTCTTTCCGCTACCAGAAGGCCCTACCAGGGCTGTTATACTGCCAGCAGGAATAGAGAAAGACACATCCTTGATAACATCGTCACGGTTATATCCGAAAGTGACGCTTTTCAGCTCAATGTCGTACTTGGATACATCTTTATCCTCGCCCTCCATAGCTGGTGTGGTCAGCAGAGTACGCATACGGTTGGTGACAGTTCCCAAGTGGAACAAAGAAGTCAACTGCGAAAGAATGGCAAGGATCGGCCCGTAAATCTGCGTGGAGAACATGAGCAGTACCAACAAAGGAAGCAGTTCAATCTCACCGCCGGTTATCAACACTGTTCCAATGAAAATGACGATGCCAAGCCCCGCTTGCAGGATCAGGCTGGCTCCCTGAACCAGAATACCGGAGGCCAGTTCTACCTTAATGGCGATTTTTCTCATGGCTTGGAGCGCTTTATCCAGCGTAGAGAAACGGGAACCACCAAGACCGCAGGCTTTGATAATCTTGATACCCTCCAAGTATTCCTGAATCTGGCTGGACGCCTCCAATTTCACATCCACCTGTTTGTCAAACAGACGGAGTTGCAGCTTGCGCCCGCACCAGATGATGAGGAATGTAATCGGCATCGTGCAGAAAATCGCAAGAGCCATTCTCCAGTCAAAAAATGCCAGACAAATGCAGGTCAGGGTGACGGAAATAATATTCGCAATCAGCGGCGGAATGGTACTGCTGAGCATGGATTCCATGCTGCTACAATCAGCCATCATGTTTGTGGTAATATCGGATAAATCTTTCGTGTTAAAGAAACTCATGGGGAGCTTGCGAAGATGTTCTGCAATCCGAAGTCTGGTTGTGCTGGCCTCCTTATAGGATGCAATATAGGTTTTCCTATAATCGTTTTTCGCAGCCAGGAATACCAAGATAGCCGCTACCACTCCCAGGCCCAGCAACTTCCACAGTGCGACCCACGAAATAGTTTCTCCGGTAAACGGCTTCAGTAGCTCCCAAAAGAGCAGGCAGGATACCATTGAAGGAAGCAGCAGCGCAATATTGGTTATTGTGCAGGCTGTAATCGCTTTTTTCAGGTCGGAATAGCCTTTCTCCGACAGCATTAACTTTTCTTTCAGCTTACTCATAGATCACACCGCCTTTCCTGTGCTAATTTTCCAGTTGATCGACTCCGTATAGCTGCTCCACATCTGCGCATATTTTCCGCCCTTCTTCAGCAACTCGTCATGGGTGCCGGATTCAATCAGGTGTCCTTTTTCCATGACAAGGATCTGGTCAGCGTTGCGAATTGTGGACAGACGATGGGCAATCATTACAACCGTTTTATTCTGGATTAGCTTTTCAAAGGCTTTTTGAATCAGGTACTCATTTTCCGGGTCGCTGAATGCAGTTGCCTCGTCCAGCACAATGATGGGAGCATCTTTTACGATAGCTCTTGCAATGGCAATCCTCTGGCGTTCACCACCGGAGAGGTGGACACCGGTGCTTCCAATCACGGTCTGATAACCGTTTGGAAGTTGCTCGATAAAATCGTGGCATCTTGCCGCTTTTGCCGCCGCAATCACCTGTTCCTCCGTAGCATCTGGATTTCCCATGCGGATGTTATCCAGGATGCTCTGCTTAAAGAGGAATGTATCCTGAAATACAAAGCTGACCTTATCCATCAGCGCATCCAGCGGAATATCCCGAATGTCAACGCCGCCGATTTGAATACTTCCGTCCGTCACATCATAAAATCGGGAGATCAGATTGGCTATGGTACTTTTACCGCCACCGGAAGGGCCGACAACGGCTGTTACCTTGCCCTGAGGCGCAAGGAAAGAGATGTGAGTCAGGGCCATGACCTGGGAATCAGCTTCATAGGAAAAACTGACATCTTGAAAAGCAATGTCATAGTTTTGTATATCAGCCGAGGTATTCTTTTCCGGCAGTACCGGGATGCGCAAGATTTCATCCATGCGCTCTACACTGCCGTCAATCTGCGTGAAGGACTCCGAGATATACATAATCTTATTCAGGATGCCTGAAATCGCATGGACAATAATTAGGTAGAAAATGAATGTCAACGAATACTCTCTGAAATCCGTAGTGTGCATTCCAATCAAAACACCCACCGGGATTAAAAACAGATAAATATTATTGATGATTGTGGTAAATGCAGGCATACAGTTTTGCCAACCCAATGCGTACTCCAACACGAAAGAGGTATAGTCCGTAATGGATTTACTCAACCGCTTAAAAGAATCTGCGGTCTGATTAAATGCTTTGATCTCCGGCATACCGCGCACATATTCCACAGAGGCGCTGTTCATGTTTTCCTGGGCGGTCTGAAAACGGTGCATTTTTTCCTTTGCTTCGCCGTTGAAGCCCGCAAACTGAACGATGAAGGCCAGAACAATACCGACCAGACAAACCACACCATATCGCCAGTCGATCCCAAGAAGAATAATGACCAGAACAAGCGGCGCAACCAAAGAGGCAACAAAATCCGGGAGCTGGTGAGCAATAAATTTCTCAACGCTTTCAATGTTTTCGTCCATGATTTTTCTCAGCTTGCCGCTGCCCAAGGTCAAATGATACCCAAGGGGAATATGCATGATGTGGTCGGCAAAGGCTACCTTCAATTCATAAAGCGTTCCAAACGCTGCAATGTGTGAACACAATAGGGCAAAAAAGTAAAATACGATATTCCCCAAAATACCAGCCAAGGCAAGCCAGCCCCAGGTTGAGATTGTAGAAACATTCAAGAGCGACATATCCGGGTAAACAAACAGGATTTCCCGAATGATGTAATAAATTGATAAATAAGGTAAAAAAGAACAAATTGCAGCCAGCGCAGCCAAAAAACCTGATAGAAACACAAGTCCTTTATGACCTGAAGCCAGTTCCAGACAACGCGCCAGCCCGGTTTTTGCTTTCGGCTGATTTTTGTTTTGCTGTGCCATTTCTAACCCTCCTTTTGGTCATACCCAATTTTTTCTAAAAGAAGCTCTGTCCCTTTGATTTGAAAATCATCGGTAATGCAGCCGTTCTCAAGGCGTATTGCCCGCTCACAGCAGGCAAGCGCACACTCCGCGTCATGGGTAATGACAATAATGGTACGCCCCATCTTCGCCAGCTTGCGGATCATCCGGCTGACATTCCGCATATTCGTACCGTCCAGTCCACTTGTAGGTTCATCCAGTATGATAATAGGCGCTTCGTGCATTAGAGCTACGCCAAGAGCCAGCCGCTGCTTTTGCCCTCCTGACAGCGTAGAGGGATGCTGTTTGATGAACGGCGTCAGTTCCAAGGCTTCCAGGATTTCTTCTGCCGCTTGTTTCCGCTCCGGGGTGACCTCTGCACCAGTAGTCAATTCATCCAGCAAATCCTCACCGAATAGTTGGCTATCTAAATCCTGCGGAATATACCAGACCTGTCCCAAACGGCCTTTTGGTCTGCAATGCTTTCCAAACAAAATGACTTCTCCGGATTTCTCTTTCAAAAGCCCCGCCAATATTCGCCCTATGGTGCTTTTTCCCGTCCCGTTGGGACCAATCAGGGCAATCACTTCCCCCTGACAGCATTGAAAGTCAATATCCTTTGCTACAATCGTTTCACCAAAAGAGTGGTTTAGTTTTTTCACCTCCAGGACAACCTCGCTGGTTGCCGCAGATGAGATTTTTGTCTGCTCAATCTGATGTAGGTCAGGAGTGCGGAGTCCCAGCGCCTGGATTTCCTGATTAGTCAGAGCTTTCATTTGTTGTGCGGTAAATTCTCGCACAATTTTTCCTTTCTGCACACACAGAAAACGGTCTGCCAGATTCATCAGATAATAAAGCCGATGTTCCGCTATGATAATGGTTTTTCCCTGTTGTTTCAGCTCTCGGATAATGTCTGCAAAACGATAAGTAGATGCAATATCCAGATTGGCGGACGGTTCATCCATGACATAAATTTCCGGGTCAATCGCCTCTGCCGATGCAATCGCAACCTTCTGGCGCATTCCATAAGACAAGCTGTGCAGGCTATGATCCAGAATGTCCTGAATCTTAATGTCCGCCGCCGCCCGGTGAACATGGTTCCGAATTTCCTCATGGGAATAACCGTAGTTTTCACAGCCGAAAGCAACCTCACCGGCAACCTCATTGGCGAAAAACTGGCTTCTGGGGTCTTGGAATACATTTCCTACGATTTTGCCGCGTTCCCAGGACGGAATTTCTTTCAGCGGTTTCCCGTCCACAAAAACCTCGCCGCTTAATTCCCCCTCGTAAAAGTAGGGGATCAGTCCGTTAATTACTCTTGTTAAAGAGCTTTTCCCACTTCCTGATGGGCCGGTCATAACAATGACCTCTCCGGCGGCAATGTCTAACGATATATGTTCCAGTTGATTTCCGTTCCCTCCATAGGAAAAGGTCAGGTCACGGATTATTATTTCTTTTCCCATTCCTTTCCTCCTATAAAAGACAGCAGCACACAGTAGCTCCCACGCTGACAACAATCAAAAAGCAATCCAGCGCAGCAATCCGGCTGACATAGTAGCTTTCTTTCTTGTAGGGACTTTCAATTCCCCTGACTATGGCAGAAGCGGCTAACTCGTCCGCAATCTTTAAGGAGCGAAATACCATCGGGACAATGGCATATTCCAATGTGTCCATTGGATGCCTCAAAACATTGCCAACCGATTTTAAGAAACCACGAATTTTCATGGCCTCCCTGACTTCTCCAAATTCATGTAGCACAGTCGGAGCAAAACGGAGCATAACAATCAATACAAGCATGATACGGGTAGGGATCGGCATTTTTCGCAGGCTGGCTGTCAGTTTCCCGGACGGGATTTTAGCCAGAAGATACGCTGGCATAGCGGGAAGCAACAGCTTGTAAATCATACTGAGTAGCAGCGGAGAGGGAATGCTGATCTGATACTTCATCTCAATCATCAGCCATACAATCGCCACTAAATAGACCGCAAAGCATCCCAGAGCCTGTTTATATAAACCGAACCAGCAAAGGATCAAAAAAATCCAAAAGGTAAAAATCCCATGCCCTAAAAAACTTGTTGCAAGAAAGGTCACGATACAGGCGCACAGCGTCAGGAAAAGAACTGTGCGCCCATCGATCCGGTCAATCCGTCTTTGCTTTTTTTCTTCGGCTATCATCCTACAATGCCCGCTTTTTGGAAATGCTTTCTGAGCAACCGCTGGCCGAACAATGTACCGAGGATGGCAAGAACCGCAGTAATAGCAATACCCAGAAGCATCAGTGCCGGAGAAGTCACCATAGAGAACTGCATATTCAGAGTATTTGCATCAAACCCGCTGCTTGCTGCCATTTCCTGATAGCTGTCCCATGCCCACCATAACGGTACTGCACAACCTACAAAATTGCCGATAGCATTAACCGTCCAACCAATCCGATTACGAGCAGCATTACGGTATGTATTTTTGCCAACCATGCATAACTCAGCAACGAGGGCTACAATCAAGAAATAAGGAACCAAGAACATATACCCCATAACACCTTGGATTAGTCCATAAACAGCAGCCCAAGCAAACAACAATCCATGTTTGTTAATGCGATTTGCCGCAACCAAATAAAATGTTGCTCCAATAAAGGCATCAATACCAGCAGAGCCGTATAAATATACTGCTGGGAAAGGCAATGTAACCATACCAATCACCATTGCAATTGCAAAATTGATGACCATCATTGCGGCAATCGTCATAATATCTCGAACGCCAATTTTTTTCTTTACCGTTTGTTCCATTTTTGAAACCTCCTTAAAATAAAATGACAGTGTAGTTAGCAATAACTAACTACACTGTCATTTTACACCGGTTTGCAGTCTCTAACTACTCCAAAGGGAAAAGTAAATCAAGAAAACAGCCCAAAAGTTAAATCACTTTTTTGCTTTACGGTAATCCTTTGGAAGCATTCCAAACACTTCTTGAAAGGCTCGCGCAAATTTACTAATATTTGAATATCCAAGTTCACCGGCTATTTGCGTGATTGATTGATCTGTTTCCTGCAAATAAACAGCCGCAAGATTCATTTTATACTTTTTGATATGAGCATAGGGCGTATCACCATAAATCTGCTTGAAAATAGCTTGAAATGTGACCTTGCTCATTGGTTCTTTTCGCAGGAGTTCTTCTATGGACAGTTTTTTGTCCAGGTTTTCTATAAGCTCTTGACGGATGCGTTTGATGATTTCAATTTGCTCTTTGGCATAATATGTTGCCTCATATTGATCTTCAATCCGCAGTTGTTTGATATGGTAAAAGAGTTCCAATAATTTGATACGAAAATAATCTCGCCCTTCAACACCTTTTGCAGCATACAATTCGTCGAAGATATGTAACAATCGCTGTGGTGTCCGACATAAAAACCACTTTTTTTCTAATTCTAATTCTCGTCCGAGATTTAGAACATCAATGTTGTAGTACGAAAAAATCTGTTGTGTTTCCGCATCGACGGAATCCTTATCAATCACACAGCTTAGTCCTACACTATATCCAAAGGGAAAGGAATAGGCCGCAGGAATATTAGCAAGGGCGTTGATGCAAAATTCTCCCTCGTTCATATGGAAAACCTTATTATTTCTTAACTCAAACTCAACGCGTCCTTTTTGATAATGACGGATTTCGATGATATTTTTGTTAGGAATAGGCTCATGGAAAGTATCTGAGCAGTTAAAATCCATAAAAATCAAGTTAATGCCGGGAAAAATGGCATAGTCATATAGACTTCCTGTTCCATTGCACTTATATTCGATTTGAACATAATCATTATGTTCATCAGTTAGCGTAGCATATTCACCGTACCATTCTGTCCCATGTAACTCTTTCACCCATATCTTCCTCCTTTTCGGTTAGCGGCAACTAATTATATGTTAAATTGTTTTTTGGCTCTCGTCAACCTCTGACAACATATTCTTTATATTTCACTTGAACGAAAGGTTCAAAGAGGAGATATGGCAGAATTGCAAAACAACCAGAGGCCGCAAGTGGCAGCCTCCGCTTGCAAAACTATTGATAAATTAGTTCCATCAGCACAATTTCCTCTATCTGCGCTTTCAGCGTGTTCATCAGTCCCACCCAGCGCATGGGGTCACGGGCTTTCAGTTTCTCGGTGACACCCGCCGCCTCCATCATGCGGGGCAGCATGGCGTCCATCCGTTCACGCGCTGCCCGGTCAATCTCCAACAGGTGCGGGTATAGCTTTTCACTCAAAAGCAGGCTGCTGTAAAGGCCGGGCCGGTGTTCTTTCAGGTAGCGGTGCCGCATACGGCCATACTTGCCGATGGGGGCCTCCGGCTGCTCGGACAACTTCAGGTCGGGGATGTAGTAATCCCCGCAGCGGGTGTAAGTCAATTTGTTCATATTCGTCCTCCTTTGCACTGTGATGGTTAAACTGCGGCACTGGCCGATACGGTGGCCTTGCGCGGCTCCTGCCTGGGTAACTGGCTAATGGTGGTAAAAATGCCTTTTTCCATGTCCTTTGCCCGGATCGCGGCCTTTGCCGCCTCCACTTGCGCCTTGCGCTTGGCGTTGTAGCGTTCTTCCCATTCCTTCTGCTTGCCGTTTGCCTTGCGGCGCAAGTAATTCTGGTGAAGCCTGTCCTTGCGTTCCTCCTTCTTCCGCAGTTCTTCCTGTTCCTCCGGGGTCAGGGGAACCGGCTGCAAGGCGGGCGGGATATACCGGCCCACAAAATTGAAGTAGATTTCAACCTCCTGCGTGGTGTCCTGGCTGCCTTTCCGGGCGCGCTCATGGACAAGGATTTTCTCTACAAACTCGTTGAGCATGGTGTTTGTCAGCGTGTCAAAATTCTCGTACTTGTCAATCAGGGCAATAAACTTCTCCGCAGATTTTCGGCTCTGTTCATAGCCGGTAACGGCCTTTTCCAGTTCCGCGATTTCCGCATTGAGGGCGTCCTGCTCTTTGGCGTACTGTGCGTCCAGGGCCTCATACCGGGCGTCCGGCAGCTTACCCAGGGCGTTGTCCTCATAGATTTTGCAAATCAGCTTTTCCAATTCCCCGGCCCGCTTTTGGGCGGCGGCCAGCCGTTTCCGCTTCTTGGAGATGTCGGCGGTCTGCTGGGCGGCCTGCGTTTCTTGGACAGTGCGGATAAACTCGGCCCGGTCATTCCTGGAATACTCCGCGATGGCCCGGAGCATATCAGCAATCAAGGTCAGAACAGCTTCGGCCTTGATACGGTGCTGTGTAGGGCAAAGGGAGCCGATAGGGTACTTCCCATACTGGCCGCAAGTGTACTGCGGGACACGCTTGCCGTTGTAGGTGCGGTGAACATACATCTTGCCGCCGCAATCGGCGCAGTACATCAGGCCGGTCAGGGGATGGGCCTCCCCAAAGCCGTCCGGGTAGCGTCTGGCGTTTCCCCGGATACGCTGCACATTGTCAAAGGTTTCCTGGTCGATAATGGCCTCATGGGTGTTCTCAAAAATCGTCCACTCGCTTTCGTCAACATAGTGGCTTTTCTTGTCCTTGAAGTGTTTGCGGGTCTTGAAATTGATGGTGTGGCCCAGGTATTCCCGCTTTTTCAGGATGCTCACAATGGTGGATGATCCCCAGCCGTAGGGGTCTTTGACCGGCTTCGTCCTGTTTACTCCTTCGTCAAAGCGTGCCAGATGGACAGCGGGGATTTCAACCTTTGCCTCGGACAGTAGCTTGGAGATTTGATAGGGGCCGTAGCCCTCCATCGTCAGGGAAAAGATACGGCGTACCACATCGGCGGCTTCTTCGTCCACAAGCCAGTGTTCCCGCTTTTCGTCCCACAGGTAGCCGTAAATGACGGTGCCGGTCAGGTGTTTGCCACTCATGCCTTTGGACTTAAACACGGAGCGGATTTTCCGGCTGGTGTCGCGGGCGTAAAACTCGTTCATAATGTTGCGGAAAGGGGTAAAATCATCGTCGCCTTTCAGACTGTCCACACCGTCATTGATAGCGATCAGCCGGACGCCTCGCTGCCGCAAAATCTCCATAACCTGGCCGACTTTCAGATAGTCACGCCCCAGGCGGCTCATGTCTTTGATAACAATGGCCTCCACCCGTCCGGCCTCGACTTCCTCCATCATCGCCAAAAAGCCAGGGCGGTCAAAACGGGTTCCCGATACGCCGTCATCGGTGAAGTGGGTGGGGTTCGGCAGCCCATTCCGGCGGGCAAACTCCTCTAACATCTTTTTCTGGTTGGAGATTGAATTGCTCTCGCCCTGTAACTCATCATCGCGGCTCAAACGCTCATACAGTGGGGTGATTTTCTCGTTTCTCATGGCTGTACCTCCTGAAATGAAAATGCTTTAAGTGACTGCTTCACTAACCATGACAAAAACCATGATTAAGAAGTCACTTAGAGCATACATCTCCAGCGGCTAACTTATATTTACGGTATTGCTTGACCGCGAAGTGGTCAGGGTCGCGCTCTTCCAGCTCATCGAACATGAGGTCAACGGGATTTTTGAAAGTCTCGTCATCCTCTCTGGCCTCCGAAGCGTTGATCAATTCGAGCAAGGTAGTGAAGTTTTTCTCGTGTTCCGGCGCTTCGTACCAGATATAGCCGATGAGTGCGGTATAGTAGAGCTTTTCTGCCTTGACCCAGAAATCCTCCCCGGACTTATCGCCATCTCCCTTCGTGTTGACGATGATCGTATTGACCAGTTTGAGGATGTCCTTTTCGCTGCGGATGTAGGCGAACGGGTTGTAGTGCATGGATTTTCGGAAGTTGATCGTATTCAGCGACTTGATGATATAGCCGTTTTTCTCAAGCATCTTTCCGCATTCGACCAGCACTGTACCCTTCGGAAGCATTTCGTCAAGACAGAATGTGCATTTATTTGAAAATTCTTTGTGACCGCTGGAAAAGCCTGTGGCGATAGGACTTTTCAAGTGTTTCATGCTCCGTTTCGGATGTCATTTTTGATTAAACGCAGCAACTTATCCTCCATCGTTTCCTTGCTTGTTTGGCTAAAATGGATGCACACCTTGTAGGTTGTCTTGCCAATTTTTCTCACCATGGTTGCGGGTGTGTGCTCCGCTGTCTGTACTGCTTTCGCTTTGGCTGTTGCCTGTTCCATGTGCGACACCTCCTGTAAAAAAGCCCGACAAAGGAAAGGCTGACAACGAAGTCCTGACAACGGACATCAGAAAACCTTAAAACTCTGTCGGGCAGATGCTCTATTTTCTTTTTCTTCTTTTTTTATAAAAGTCGGTTGTCATGGTTGTCAGTAGAGAGAAAACACCCGTCAAATCAGGGGTTTTCAGACTTTCGCCCGACAACCAGACCGACAACCGGCTCGACAACAAAACGGCAACCGGCACTGATTTTTTACTTTAGCCACTCAGGGGGAAGTTCCAGCTGCTCCACTTCCTCCGGCGTTAATTCCTGAAAATCTCCGCCTCCGTTGTCGGGCTGGATGCGCTCCCAGCCTTTCTGCCGCCCATAAGGGCTGCGAAAGTACCGGGGATTGGAAAATGCCCTCCAGCCGGTCACGCTGTTGTTCATAATGTCGTTGATCTCCCGGATTTCCCATTGCTTCGGCTCGTCAAAGCTGTGTCCCAGGGCTTCTCGGAACAGCTGCTTGGAGCAGACCATGTTATCCGAACACTTTTCCAGATATTCAATGATTTGTCCGGCTTTGGTATCCTCCGGCATGAAGTCACGCTGGTGGACTTTCAGATATTCGTTCATTGCCGGGCTGAATCGGAGCTTGAAGTTTCCGCTGCGGTAAATCTCCATTGCTTCTGCCCAAACCTGTATGAGATAGGCTCTTGCTGCCGGTTCATCGTCCAGAATGTGGATTTCTGCCAGCTCAGGATGTACCATGACTGGCACAAAACGGCGGTTGCCGGTGCGGTCAAGGGGCAGGAAGTCCAGCGTGTTGGAAGTGCCGCAGAACACACACTGCCGTTTTCGGTCAGCTGGGTGGGTTTCGTATGGCACTTTATAGGTTTCCTTCTGGCGGCTGAGAAAGGATTTGATTTCTTCAATGCTCTTGGCATTGGCGGTGGCAATCATCTCCGACATCTCGATCAGCCAGTGTCCCTGCATCTTGCGGTACACATTTTCATCGTCCAGCTTTTTCAGGTCATCGGAAAACCAGTCATCCTGAACTGCCAGCAGCCGAAAGAACGAGGACTTTCCAGCTCCCTGACCGCCCACCAGACAGAGCATGATTTCAAATTTACAGCCGGGACGGAACGCCCGTGAGATTGCTCCCAGCAGGAACAACCGCATGGCTTCACAGGTGTAATCATCGGCATCAGCTCCCAGAAACCGGTGCAGACAATAGCGGATGCGCTCCGTACCGTCCCACTGCAAAGCATTGAGAAAATCCCGGACAGGGTGATAGCGATTTTCGTTGGCAATCACCATCACGGCATCCTGTATCTTTTTCTCAATGGTCAGTCCATAGTTTTCCTCAAAATACAAGAGCAGATATTTGATGTCCACATCGGTCAGGGTCGGGCTGTCCCGATACCAGCCGAGGGGCTTCACAATATCCACTCGTTCTGTCAGCAGATTTTTTCGGATAGCTCCTTTCAGCAGAGGGTCAAGCTGAAACACCAGTTTATAGTTGGCGGCGGCATTGGATACCTTACCTTTCTCGGTCTGTTCCAGGCTGCTTCTGACCTGTTCCACGGTGCAGAGTTCCGGCTGCTGTCCATTCTGCAATTCGCTGCTCAAGTTTCATCACCTCTTTTCCTTGCTGTGCTACAATCTCCCGGCGTTCTTCCGGCGATCCGTCCAGAAAACTATCCAACAGATACTCTGTGTAGGATTTCCTTTGCAGGGCTTCCACAAAGAGAGGATGCAGGTCATCCTCCGGCGTTTGCGGGGCATACTGCTGTTCCCATTTCTGGAGAAGGTGGAAGTATTCGCATAAGACCTTGTAGCAGTGCATTTCTTCCTGTCTATATTTCTGCTCTGGGGTAGGTTCCCGGATATGGGGTTTGACGGTCGGCTTCTGCCGGTTGTCATAGGCAATCCCAAAATCATCAGCAATCTTCATGGCGGCTTCCTTGCTGGGCAGCTGAAACAGCTGGGAAACAAAATCCACTGCATCCCCATCAGCCTGACAGCCAAAGCAGTGAAAACGCCTGTCCAGTTTCATGCTGGGGTTTTTATCATTGTGAAAAGGGCAGACCGCCATGCCGTTTCTGCTGACAGGGATGCCATACAGCTCCGCTGCCTGTCTGGTGGTCACATTCTGTTTGACCGCTTCAAATACATTCAAAATTCCACCTCCTGACAAAACAAAAGGCACCCGATTTCTTTTGAAAATCAGATGCCTTACAGTTCCATATTCTGCTTTTTCTCCTGCCGGTGCTGCTCGTCCTTTTTTCTGGATTCCTCCTGATAGTCCTTGATTTGCTCGGTGACAGAGTGCTTCGGCTCTGGCTTCTTTTTGACCTCTGCCTGTTCCGGGGCGAGTACCTTGTTGACCCAGTAACGGATTTCTTTCAGCGGCTTCAATTCCTCCTGCACTGCCGCCAGCTGCCCGGTATATTCTGCGTGAGAAGTTTGCAGCTGTTCATACTCCGCTTGCAGGACTTCCAGATCAACATTCAAGTCAACACCATGCTTTTTCAAAAAACGATACGCCTTGTTGTATGCGTCCAGCTCGTCCCGGTGGCTTTCCGCATAAACGGACTGCACCGTTTTCCAGCCGATTCGCACATACTTGTCATGGACAGCTTTATGCTGCTGACAATCGGCAACGGCGTTCTGTATGCCGGTAATCACTTTCATGCGGCTCTCGGCTTTTCTCATGCCGGTGCTGACGCTGCCAGATTTCTGTTTCACTTCCTCCAGCACACTGTCCAGCTGTTCCAGCGTAAAAATCTCATGGTCTTTCAGATAATTGGTGGCGTTGACAAAGGACTGTAAATCTTTCGTTGCACCTTTTTGCTGACCGTATCTTGACCAATCCCGGCGTTCTGCCTTTCGCAGATTGAGATAATCCCGCAAAAGGTTGATAAGGTCGGGTGATGCGGTTTCCGGCTTCTTCTCTGCCAGCAGCTCTTTCCGGGCTTCCAGAATATCGCTGATCCAGTCACGCAGATTCTGAATGGTGCTGCGGATCACGCTCATCATGCGGTTGGCGGCTTTGATGTCCCGATTCAGATTGCCAATATTGGTCTGGATGCCACGGCGTTCCATCTGTGTGACAGCTGCTCCCATGTGGACGGTGGGGATGATGTCCAGCCCCTGCTTTTCATAGGAACGGAGATCGACACGGACAGGGCTGTTCACCATTTCCAGATAACGGTTCTGCACTGTTTCCCAGCCGGTGCGCCACTCCTGCCCATGATACTGCTCGTTCCAGTCAACAGTGTCCTCCTTATGACTTTTCCAGTTCCCGGACGGGAGTCGGATACGCTCGCCATTCTCGTCAAGGTCATAAACCTTTCTGGCTTTGGGAAGCCATTTTCCATGCTCGTCCATTGCCCGCATAGTCAGCATCACATGACAATGGGGGTTGTGTCCCGGTGGCTTGGGGTCATGGATGGCAAAATCAACAATCATGCCTTTGGAAACAAAAAACTGGTTGCAGTAGTCCTGCACCATCTGTGGATACAGTTCCTCCGGCACTTCTCTGGGCAGCGCCAGCACAAACCGTCTGGCAAGCTGGGAGTTCCACTGGTTTTCAACTGCTTCCACTGCGTTCCAAAGCTGCTCCCGGTCGGCGTATTCCATCGGGGCATGGGACGGCAGCATGATTTCCGTGTAGACCACACCTTCCTTTTTCCGGTAGTCTTTGTGCTTCTGGTCATACTCGGAAAACAGATTCTCGCCGCTCTGGTAGGCAGCTCCGGCAACAGCCGACTGCCGGTTACTTCGCTTCGTGATTTTGATTTCAAAATGAGGGTTTGCCACTTCATCATCTCCTTTGGCAAAACAAAAGACCGTCTGCAAAGCTGCAAGCGGTCAGGTCATCGGGTTCTATTCCTGTTGTTCGGAAATTCCTGTCCGGCAGGGATTTCCGGACAGCAGGGGGCAAAGGGGTAGCTGGCTTTAGCCAGCGCAGGGGAAGTGCAGCTTCCACTGGATGATTGGAGCAGAGGGTTTATCCTGTGCGGAAATCATCAGCTCCCTGCAAGGGGCTTTCGGCAGAACGCAATGCACCACCTTTAGGCGGTGTATAATTGCGCCCTTGTTAAAACAAGGGGTTCTCGCTGCCGTCCGTTGTCAGCCTTTTTCTCCGCTCCTCAATGAGTGTGTCCAACTTCTTTTGGGCGGCTTCACCGTGAAAGAGGAAGGTCAGAAGTTCCATCACATCGTCATCGGTCAGCAGAGTAGGCTCACGCAGAAACTTCTCCAGCATCCCGGCACGAGTGCAAAGCCGGTGGGTTCTCTCGCTCCGTGTCAGGCGTTTCCGTTCATGCTCCAGCTGCTTCTCCCTGTGCTGGGCGGCAATCAGCTTTTTCTCGGCTGCGGTTTTCTGACGGTTCAGCTTTTCCAGTTTTTCATTCATGGGGGTCAGGCTCCTTTCTGAATAATGGGCAAAACAAAAGCGACCAACTTTTTACGGTTGATCGCCTTTGGCTTGGTCACTATTTTTATGTTTTTAAGATGAAAATTCATCCGCTAAATGATTGCTTAACTCGGACAATGACTTGATTAGCCCCAGATTACTATATTCAAAATTCTGCGTTAGACTATCCCACTGCATAAATCCAAGACAATGTTCATGACTCTCTCCGTCAACTATGGTCTGAATATCAGAAATATGGGTTTCAGTAGAAAGAATATGCGCTAAGCGTGGACTTGCCCCATTATCAATATTAACCAGCAAACCATATTTTGCGCCTGAAACCAAGCAGTATCCAACAAGTTGTGACCATTCTTTAAGCCCTGCACTGTTCATCAGCTTGACTTCAAGAATTAAAATCTCAAATTGCGTTCCATCAGTGATCAAAGCAAAAATATCAAGGTTTAGCGGGGGCACTCGATTCGCAAAATTTTTAACGCAGGTACATTTATCTGGATGTTCGGAAATAATTCTTTGCAAATTGGTTTTCAGTTCGCCGATACCCCAAAAAACACTGAGTTCTTTGTGGCGTTTCGCTCTGAAATTACTTTTAAGCTGAGCTTCTATAAAAGTTTGGATTTCTGGATAATACGAAACTTCATTTCGGCTGCGTTTACCGGGCATCTCGTAAGTCCTCCTCAGTAATTTGACGAACGAGCAATTTATATTCATTGTCCGGCGAATTTGTTACCAAGCGTTTGTAAACATTAGGATTCCGAGCACCAATTAAAGCACCACGACCGTTTCCCACAATAACCAATGGTGTGAGAAGATCAGGCTTTCTTATTTCAACCGATAAATCTGCGTCATCATGTGAATGGCGTTCAACAATTTGAAAATATCCTTTTGGACGCTTGCCAGAGAGTTCGTCATCGTTTGCAATGACATAGGCAACCGCTTGGAGAATTTCGGCTATTGGATAACCAGTATTCGCAGTAGTGCCGTATAACAAAGCTGTTTTATCTTCCTTGTACTGGTCTATTAGGGTTCCAATATTTACATTAAGAGAAGTGTATTCCCGTCCCGACAGTAGGGGATCTGCTTGAATAATCTCCTCAATCTGAATGTAGCTATCCTTATGCAAAATCGGGAATGGGTTAATCAGTTCTCCAATATGCTCAAACTGTTCCCTGATTTTACAGTATGGAGCGTGTTCACAGCCCATTACCGTACAAAAATGTCTGAAATGAATGTAATGCCCACCCCTAATCAGTTCTGGCAAACGAGTATCATTTTCAGCTGGATGCACTGTGGACGGAGTGAAATGCATATCCCTCGTTTCACATCTTTCCGCAGCATGAGTTTCCCTTTGTAATCTACGATTTTCATTTGATGTTTCTGCTTTAGTTCTAAACGCAAATGCACCAAACTGAGCATATTGATCCAATAAAATTCGCAGCTTAAAGCCTTTGTTCCATTGAGCGTAGTATGAATCGTTTGTGCAATGGATATTTGGATGATTCCAGTTTACCTGATCGGGAATACAATTTATGCTGTACAACAGTCGACACAAATCACATACGAACTTAAAGTTGTAGCCCTTGATTTCAAAAGAAATAATTTGATGCTCATCGGTAAAACGGCGCTGTGATTTTGCCATACTTCCGATTGTATCAGCTAATCCAGCAATAAAGCGGCGTTTAAGATTATCATCAACTAATTCTGATACAACCTGGCTTATATCGGCACTTCCACGAAGCTCGCCTTCACACACAATGCCATAATGCATAAGGTCATTTTTTACCGCTGTTGTATCGCCTTCGCAAAGAATTGTCCAAGTCCCTCTGGGAGTGGTTTCATATTGAACAGAAAGGTCATAGACAGCCCGAAACATTTGCCCTACTTTGCGTAGAATATCTCCTGCAATTTCTCCAGCACGCTGTGGATTTTCAAGATATGAACCCCATTTTTTATATGGCAGGCGAATGCTGAAAACATCTTCTGCGTTTCCAAATACACCTCCACCTATGATTAACCCCAATAGATATGCTTTATCTGTATCCATTCTCTTATCCCCTTACTTTTCACTTGTGTTTTTCTTAAATACTTGCTCCATTATTGCCGAAGCGATATTGTATGCCAACATAACCGGCACAGCATTTCCTATGACTTTATACATTGCTGTAATGTTTCGTGCTGTATCTGTTAAGAAGTTAAAATCATCGGGGAAAGTCTGAATGCGGGCAACTTCTCGTACAGTAAACCTTCTGTTTTCAGTAGGATGTATAATGCCACAGTTCTCCGGCTGAGCAGATGCTGTCATAGTTCCACAAATCTCATCTCTTGAAAAACGACGGTAAAAGTTGGGCGAATGGTACTTTTTCATGTTATCTCGGATTCTTTGGAAACGAGGAGCTAAATGTTCATATGGAACATCTTTCCACGAGCCACCTTCGGGAATAAATCTAATCATGTCCAGTGCTTGCGGCGAAAGTGCCCAATCCACATTGTTGGCTACTTCCGGCGGCACATCTAAAATGTGACGCAGCGTCAGATTTTCTTTAGTTTGTTTTTTGGGAAATTCAAAGGTAATGCCCAAGTCTTTGCGGACACCCACAAACAAAACTCGTTGACGGTTTTGAGGGACACCATAATCCGATGCATTTACAAGCTGATGCACGACATTATATCCCACGCCATTCATGGTAGACAAATCTTCAACAATGACTTCTGCTAAATTGCGTCCATCAATATACTTTGTCGAAAGCAAACCTTTAACATTTTCAAAGACAATTACTTTCGGCATCTTTTTTTGAATTATACGCAGACACTCTTTGTATAGCATACCACGAGAGTCGTGGACGCCTTTCCGATTACCTGCATTAGAAAAAGGCTGGCACGGAAAACCAGCGGTTAAGATATCTCCATCTGGAATTTCATCTTCACCAACCGATAATATATCACGCTTATCTATTTCGCCTAAGTTGAGTGAGTATATTGCTTGAGCATCTGCATCAAAGTCATTTGCAAACACAATGTCAAATCCTGCTTTTTTGAACCCTAAATCCATTCCACCACAACCTGAAAACAGGGAGATCAGGCGAGGATGCTCCGGGGTTTCCAGTTCCAGTTCTGGGAGATTTGTTATGCTGTATGCGGGTTTATTTTGACAAGAGTTAGACACATATTCATCAACATCACACGCACGAATCCGCCAAGTACGATTGCCAAGTTTTGAAGCTGGCAAACTACCATTTCCAATCATTCGTCGTATAGTTTTTTCAGAAAGCTGTAGATATTGAGCTGTTTGAGAAACAGTTAACAGTTCCGTATCCATAGGTTAATTCCTCCACTCTGTTTTTCGCTATTATATATTCTAATATACGAACCCCCGAATGTCAATAAAATGAGGGAAAACAGCGGACAACGATGGACTTATATGGACACATTTTCAATATACGCAAATCGAACAAGCGTTTTGGAACAAGAAGTTCAAATCGCTTTACTGGCATTGCCCCCACATATATTGCGGTCAGAACATCGGGTGCAGACCCGACATTCTGACCGCAAATCAGCCTTTATTGCTACATTACTTGGTCTTGCCACTGAAACCATTTCGCCGGGCGTACTGACTGGCTTTCTGCCTGCGTTCCTCGCTGTATGGGGGCTGCAAGCGGATGGACAGACGGGACTTGTCGATCAGATAGGACACGCCGCCCAGATGCTCCGGCTTTTCCATCTGGCATAGGTCAGGATATTTTTTGCTGAACGCAGCCAGCCGCTTTTTCAGCCCGGCATTGTAGGTGTAGATGCTGGCAGTGCTTTCTCCCTCGTTGAACAGGATGATGGTTTCTTTCTCAATCTTCGTCAATCTCGTCATTGTCAACCTCCATACTGCCGCCCACGATGCGATTCAAAATAGCCTTGTGCCGGTAATAGGCTTCCATCTCCAGCTTCATATTGTAGAAGAAGCAGCGATACCACTTTTCTACGCCCTCGCTGTCCAGCTTGTCAGCCAGAGCTTCCACGACTTTCTTTCCGGCAGGGTCGGGAATCAGGTCTGCCACCTGATACAGACGATCCACCGTTGCTTCACGGTTGGGGCAGCCAAAGACAAACAGGATTTTCTTTTCGCCAATGCTCATTTTCATAAAATAGTCCTCCTTGAAGTTGATAAAAATAAAAGCGGCAGATAGTTCCCATAGGAATACCTGTCGCTTTGTGAACGATATGAAATTGTCGGGTCAGGACTTGATAAAATCACGCAGTCCGTAGTTTAAGTCTACAATTCTTTCAATCAGCCATTCCGCTATCTGGGGGATGATGAAGATTGCAAAGCTGACTGCCAGCATTTTCAATGCTTCCATGCCGGTACACACTCCAAACATCAGCCCGGCAAGTGTAATCATGAAGATAATTCCTGCCAGCAGGTCAAACAGGATAGCAGAAAAGGAAGTCAGAAAGATTGCCACCCATTGAATCAGGGTCACAGCTATTATTAGCGGCAATGCCAACAGCTTTATCAGAAACATGGCTATTTCTCCCCATTGACCTGTTCATAGGCTTCATGCTGAACAATCAGCCCAGCGGAAAAGCCGTATTTGAAGTGGCTTTCGCTTTCTTCACATTGGGCGATTGCTGTCTGCGCCCGGAGTTCCTTCACCAGCTCATAGTCCTCTTTGCTGAGCCGCTGGGACAGCTGCTCCATCAGGTTCTCACAGGCTTTGACCGCCTTGCGGTATACTTCCGATGTAGGGACAACCGTTTCACATGGATAAAACCTCCCGCTGTACATCTCTTCCAAAATCATAACACCACCTCCCTTCAGCAGTAGATTAACTCTGCCTTGATGATTTCTTCAGCCCGGCTGCGGATGGAGTTCATGGACTGCACCCATAACATCTGATTTTCAGCTTTCATGGCTTCGGTCACACCCTCGGCTTCTGCCATCTGGCGGATAATCAGGTGCAGCCTGTCCGTTGCCTGTTCGTTCAGGTCTGCCAGATAAGTCCAGAGCTTTCCGCTCAAAATCAGCTCATTCAGCAGCCCCAGATTGGTGATTCTCAGATATTCTCGGTGCATCCGTCCCCATTTTCCCAGAGGGCGGTGTTCCTCTGGCAGTTTCAAATCCGGCACATAGTAATCGCCCACCAGCACATAGTCCATGCCGTTTTCATGGATTCTCGGTTTTAAGTCTTGCATAGTAACCTCCATTTTTTTCACAGCTCAACAACTTCAATTCTTTCATAAAGGTCAGAAGAATCATTCTCAAATAAACGCCTATGATACTCTGCATCAGAAAAAGTCGGGTAAAAATATTCTTCATCGGGCTTACCGTCTTTGCGAATAAACCTAACTACCCACAAGAAAATCACACTCCTTTCTCACAGCGAATTATCCAGAAACAGATTCCGCTTGTTTGACTTCCCGTTCCTTTTTACGCTGCCTGTACCTGCGGACGGTTTCGTTTCTGCGGTCTTTTCGTTCACGCTCTTTTAGATCAGCCAGCCTTTGTGCTTCCTGTTCCTGCATCAGCAGTTCTTCTTCGGTATCTTCCACCATAAACTGACCGATGAAATTAAAATAAATATCAATTTGCTGGCTTCGGTCTGCTGTTCTGCCGCCGGTTGCTTCGTGGACAACTACTTTGTCAATAAACTCATTGAGAGCGGTCTGGTCAATTTCTGTAAGGTCACGGTACTTCTGTACCAGACGCACAAACTGTTGACCATTTTCTGATTCTTGCTGAATCTCATGGATGCTCACTTCAATCTCTTTTACTCGTTCCTCCAGTTCCTGTTGCTCACTGTCATATTGAGCCATGAGCTTTTCAAACTGGCGGTCAGGAATTTTACCGGAAGCATTGCCTTCATACAGTCGCTTGATGTAGTTATCCAGCTCTGCAATCCTTTTTTTGATGTTTACCAGCTCTTTTTTGTCCTCTGATTGCGTATGCTTCTGGTCGGCACTGGTTAGCACCCTGACTTGTTCCAAAAATGCCTGTTCATTCCTCAAAACATACCGGGCAATTTTTCGGACAGCTTCATCAACCAGCTTGTCCAGAGTGGAAGATTTGATATAGTGCATGGTGCATTCGCCATACATGGACTTGTAGGTGGGGCAACGAAAACTACTGTCTGCATCATAGGTTTTTCCATCTGGTCTGTGCTGTGACTGTGGGCTTGAATAGGAAAGGCGTTTGCCACAATCTGCACAGTACACCAGCCCAGAAAGGCGGTGCGAATAGCTTCCGTTTGCCAGTTTACGTCTTGTTCTTCTACGAAGTTTTTGAACCAGATGCCATGTTTCTGCATCAATAATCGGTTCATGGGTGTTCTCAAAGATAATCAGCTCATCTGGTCTTGCTTTCCGGCGTTTCTTGGTTTTGAAGTTCTCGCAGATGGTCTTGCCCAGAACCGTATGCCCCATATATTCCTGTTTGTCCAGAATGTAGGATACTGCGGTACAGTTCCAGCGGCAGGGGTCATGGTAGCTGTGATTACGGCTTTCTCCATGTTCGGACTGCTCCAGATATGCAGAGGGGATCAACACATTATCAGCGGTCAGCTGATTGGCTATGGCTTGGCTTCCCATGCCATCAATAACCATCTGGTAAATCCTGCGAACAACCTTTGCGGCTTCTTCATCAATCAGAAGATGGTTTTTGTCCTCTGGGTCACGCCTGTACCCATAGGGGATTGCGCCGCTGCACCGCTTGCCATCCTGCATCCGGGAACGGAAAATGGTTCGTATTTTGTTGCTGGTGTCCTTTGCATACCACTCATTCATGATGTTCAAAAACGGTGTGAAGTCGTTTTCCGTTGGATTGGCACTGTCTACGCTGTTGTTGATGGCGATAAAGCGGACACCTTTTTCGGGGAACATGATTTCGGTGTAAAATCCGACTTTCAAATAGTCACGCCCAAACCTGGACAGGTCTTTGACGCAGACAACATCAATCTCACCGGCTTCTATCGCAGCAATCATTTTCTGAAAGCCAGGACGCTTGAAGTTGGTGCCGGAGTAGCCATCATCTGTAAAATGCCGGATATTCTTGAAGCCCTGAGCCTGTGCATACTCCTCCAGATAGCGTTTCTGGTTGACTATGGAGTTTGATTCGCCCTGCATCTCGTCATCTCTGGACAAACGCTCATAGAGTGCCGTATACTTGATTTTCTTTACCGCCATCGGCTTTTTCCTCCTTTCTCAGTTTCTATGTAGGGCACAGGAAATACCGCATTTTGTTGTTGTGATATTTTCTCTGTCCTACATCATTGTAACCCTTGGGATCAGTGACCACATAGGAGCTGTGCATCTGCATCAGGTTGGGCTTCACGAAGAAGCGGGTCTTGCCCGAGCCGGAACCACCGATGACAAGGATGTTCTTATTCCTCGCGTACTTCGGCTGCTTCGGTCGGCTGTTCATGGTCAGCCCCTCGGTCTGGGTGAGGATGACATTGTTGGAGAAGTCATCATCCATGTAAGGTCGGATGTCTTCCGGTCGTCCCCAACGCGCTGACCCGTATTCTTCTCCTTGGCGGAATTTCTTGCGGTTTTTTCCTTTGATGTAGACGGCCAGCTTGAGCAACGCGCCTCCGGCCACACCGATGAGAAGATCTACCGGGTGGAAGCTCGGAAGTGGGTTGGCAAACGCTGCTCCGAAGTTGGCAAAGCCTCCGGTGAGTTTGTCGATGAACTCTGTGCCGGGAGCCAGACGGAAGACTGCCGCCAGCTTACCCACAAAGTAGAAGGCGAACACATACGGAAGATTGAGAAGGACGAGCTTTTTGATGTCGAGTTTCTTTCTCATAGCTCAACGCCCCGATCCTTCGTCTTGACCTTGACCTTCTCCTTGTGCTGGGCTTTGGACTGCTCCCTGCTGCGGGAGAGCTTCTGCTTGAGGGATTGCTTTTCTTTCTGCTTGACCGTCTTGGCGGAAAACTCCTTGAAAGCCTGAGTCATCACATCCACATCCCGTCCTTTGAAGAAGACGAGATAACGCGGCGGCTGCTCAGAGGTGTCCTTCTTGAGCGCGTAGTCGATCCCATACTTGTTCGCTGTGCGCTCGAAAGACTTGATGTTTCCGTCGGTCACTTCAATGTTGCTGATTGCGGCGTTCTGCTCGACAAGGTGCTTGATGGACTGCTTGCCCCGGTAGGTCTTGGGCTGAGAGGCTTGCTTTTCGGCCTTTTCAATTTCCTCAATGAATTTGGCGAGCGCTTTTTTCAGCACTTCCGCAGTGATCCTGCCGCCCTTAATGGCAATCGCAACGACTTTGGTATTTACTTCATCCTGCATGGGGACCTCCTTTCTGAGATTTGCGGGGCAATCCCGTCACTAAGGCGGGACACCGTGTAAAATGTGGATCATGTTTTCATCTCACCCCCTTGAAGTTGATTGAGAATGCTTACGCATCAGCCTTTTCCGTGAAAATCGTAGTTCACGCGGGCTGAATAGTAGTTGTCTATGGTCAGTGAAGCGTTATACAACGCCGTAAGCAGATATGCCCGGATGTTCCGAATGTCGGAGGGGCAATCGTTCATCGCTTGGAGCACATAGTCGATGTGGCCGCTGTCCAGCTTGAGGAAGCGTGACTTAACCACCGGCAGCGGCATATCCTCGCCGTTGATACGGATGGTGGGGCTTGTGGAGCAGACAGCATCCAGCATAATCTCGACAATTTCGTTTACACGGTCAAGGTCATAGTGCCTGTCCTGAGAGCGGATGTCGATCTCAAGGTTATCCCGGATCAATTCCCTGTATTGCTCCCGTTCATCCATCCTGTCCATCCCATCAAGATTGATAGATTGATAGTTATTCAGAGAGTTATTTCTTTCGTTGGTAATTACTTGATTAGTATTTAATTGTGCGGGATTTTCCCCGTGTGGGTTTTCCAGATGTGGATTCTCCATATCTGGATTATCCACATCTGGTTTTTCCCTGTGTGGAGAAACCGGTTGTGGCTGTTCGTAAATCTCAAAGACCGTGTTGCTCATCCTGCCCTTGGCGTCTCGCTGCCTGTGTCGGATAAGGTAGCCGTGATCTTCAAGCTCTCTGAGAGCTGCCAGAACAGCATCGGGACCTTCCTTGCAGATCGCCGAAAGACCTTTCGTTGAGAACTGCCAGCCGTCGTTGAAGGACAGCATTTTGGAGAGCAGCCCCACGGCCTTGAGGGACAGGGTTTTATCGCGGAGATGGTAATTTAGTGGTAGTATAAAAATAGTACAAAGTAAAGATGCCATGCAGACCTAAATCATGTATGATAAGAGAGATGATAAAAAGGAGGCAGTACAGGCATGGCAAAGGGTAGCAGATACGATC
>NZ_NFIR01000035.1:0-29555 GCF_002159465.1 Eubacterium sp. An3 | reverse complement strand
GATTACCTTCTTTTCTAGGATAACTCTATTATACAGCAAGAGAAGCATTTCGGCTTGTATTTACTACAAAATATATGAACTTTTCAAGGTGCTATAGACAGGCTTTTGACCCCAATATCTTCATAATTGATTTATTCATTATTATGGAACTTACCCGTTTTCTGAACATCAGAACAAAATCATTTTTGAAAGTTTCCGGGCTGCTGCCTCTGCCATGCGGAGTCCATCCATGGCCGCGGAGGTGATGCCGCCCGCGTATCCGGCGCCCTCTCCACACGGAAACAGCCCCCGGATATTTGCCTGACCGGACTCGTCTCTCTCCATACGCACAGGAGAAGACGTCCTGGTCTCTACGCCGGAAAAGATCGCGTCCGGCCGGTCATACCCCTTTATCTTATGTCCGAAAGCTTCCATACCTTCTATCAAAGATTCCACCACATAATCCGGAAGACATTTCCTTACGTCCGCAAACTGCCACTGCCCCTTCATACACGGAGTCACGCCGCCAAAACCGGTGCTGACCTTTCCTTCCTTAAAATCACCGTAAAGCTGCAGCGGAATCTTTCCTCCGGCGGAAGCGTACGCCAGCTTCTCATACCGGCGCTGAAATTCCACTCCGGCCAACGGATGAACCGGATCACCCGCCCGGGTTGTGCCGTTTTCCGAAAGTGCAAAATCCTCCGGCGTCACCGTGGTGATGATGGCGCTGTTGGAATTGGCGCTGTCTCTTTTGTAATCACTCATGCCGTTGACACACAACAGCCCCTCCTCCGAAGAAGAATTGACCACGTAGCCGCCGGGACACATACAAAACGAATACACGCCTCTGCCGTTTTTACACTGATGGGTCAGCTTATAGCTGGCTGCCGGAAGGATTCCGGCGTACTTCTCCCCGTACTGGCTCTCATTGATCATCGCCGCCGGATGCTCCACCCGGACGCCGATGGCAAAGGACTTCGGCCGCATGAAAAGCCCCTTGTCATAGAGCATATAAAATGTATCTCTCGCACTGTGGCCGACGGCAAGAATCACCGTGCGGCAGGATTTCTCTATGATATGCCGCTTTTCGTCGCGATCGGCAGGATTTACTTTCACCCCGGCCGCATTGTTACCGGATTCCGGCGCGGCCGTTTCCAGCCGGATGCCGGTCAGCATACGCTCTCCGTCCTTTTCTTCTGTCAGGAGTTCCACAAGCTTCGTGCCAAAATGGATTTCTCCGCCCAGAGACAGAATCTCCTCCCGGATGGACGCCACCACCCGTTTCAGAATGTCCGTCCCGATGTGCGGCTTTGCCTCGTACAATATCTCCTCCGGCGCGCCGTGCTTCACAAACTCCTCCAGGACAAACCGGTTCTTGCCGGACTTGTCCTTCACCACGGTATTGAGCTTTCCGTCAGAAAATGTACCGGCGCCGCCCTCGCCAAACTGCACATTGGACTCCGTATCAAGAACTCCTTCCTTAAAAAAATGTTCCACTTTTTTCGTCCGAAGCTCCACAGCGTCTCCTCGCTCATAAAGAACCGACGCGAAACCGTTCCTCGCAAGCACCAGCGCCGCAAATAGCCCCGCCGGGCCGGCGCCGATGATCACAGGGCGCTCCTCCTCCGGCAGCCGCTGTCCGCCGCCAACATCATCCGCATGAACAGGGAACCGGTATCTCTCCTCTTTTACCCTGCTCCACTTACTGTTTCTGTGCTGGAGCACCTTCTTTTCACCGGCAAAAGCCGCGTCAATGGTATATGTATAGAAAAGCTCCGGCTTCTTCCGGGCATCGATGGACCGTCGGACAATCTTCCATTCCACCGGCTGCTGACCGTACGCCCGCCTGGCAATCTCCGCCGCCAGCGCTTCCTCTGTGTGATCCACAGGTAATTTTAATTGTGATATTCGTATCATGAAATCCTCCGTTCTGTTTCTACCACTACACGACATCTTTTATTATAACAGGCAATGCCATATCGAAAAATAATATGACAGCCTTCTTCTGTCAGCTTCTCCGCATACCCTTTTTGAGTTATCTGTTTTAATGCAAAATTGCAAGCTTTGTCCAACTCTCCCTTATCTGCATACTTTATCTCAATGAGAATGCCAATCCCCAGGCTTTGAATCTTAATCAAAATATCACTATATCCATCGCCGGATTCCTCATTGGATTTTACATACCATCCTTTTTTGTATCCAAGTATTCCCAATAAAATACCATGATAAAAGTTTTCTTTATATTTTTTTCTGACAAAAGTATCTCGTATACTAATCGTCCTGCTTAAATATTCTGTAAATAATCTTTCTACATCTGCAGCATTTCCTTTTTGTAAAGAGTCGCAAAAAGCATTTAGTTACTCTCCGTCCTTTTCGACTCCACGCAAAAACAGCCGCATAATCTGTTCCTTGAAAATATTGCGGATTTCCATATTAGGTATAGTAAGATGATATATTTTCCCCTTCGGTTTTCCACGATATGTCAGATATCCGGTCATAAAAAGTACACTCCAAATATTCTCAACAGAATCATAAAGGCCCTGATATGTTAATTCTTCATGGATTTCTTTGGAAACTGTCGCACCGGACATCAGTTCCTCCATTTCCTCTGTAGTCTCATTTTTATCCATCCGCTCTATAAAATGTTTTACAACATCATTGCTGCTGGTATTTGACCAGTAATCTTTTGGCTCTGCATCTCTGTCATCTGTCAATTCATCACAATAGCTGATTACATCCCACGGACAATATACATCTACATTTCCAAAATGATATCCATCATACCAGCTTTTAATCTGCTCATACTTTTCCTCCAAATGATAATAGCATAGTATATCTTTCACTTCACTGTCTGTAAACCCAAAATACTCATCAAACCGTACTGTTGTAATGGACAAAACTTTTGGATTATTCAAACCGGTAAAGATGCTTTCTTTTGCAACTCGCAGACATCCCGTCAGAACTGCAAAATACAAACTGTCGTTGGTTTTTAACGTCTGCTCAAAAAGATTCCGGATAAGCATGGTCATCTGGTCATAATATCCATGTTCATTTGCTTTTGCCAATGGCACATCGTATTCGTCGATCAAAATAATCACTTTTTCTCCATAGTGTTTATGAAGCAATTCAGATAATTCCCTCAAGCTGAAAACCAAAGTTTCATTGTCCATTTCTTTTTCTAACAAACCAGAAAACAATTCTTTATCTTTTGACGTAAGTCTGCTGCTCTCCAGCAAAAATTGCAGCCGTCTTGCTTCCTCATTGATGACTTTTACTATCAAATTCCGGGCAGTCTGGTAATCCTTCTCCTCAATCCCCTTTAAACTGATGGAGACAACAGGAAAGCGACCCATATAATTTTCACAAAGCATCGTTTCTTCCGCTATTTTTAATCCTGCAAACAATCCTTCATCACAGCCAATTTCAAAAAACGCTTTCAGCATGCTCATATTCAGAGATTTTCCAAAACGCCTTGGCCTTGTAAATAAATTTACTTTACTCCACTTATTCAGTAAATCTTTTATCATTTCTGTTTTATCTACATAGTAAAAATCTTCCGTAATAATTTCTTCAAAATTCTCTATACCGACTGGCAATTTCTTTTTCTCCATCCGAAACATACACGCCCTCCTTCCAAATAATCCCCCGCTCAATATATTTTCCTATCTTAATCCGCACTTTTTCTTTCTTGTAATATGATACACATCTTTATCGCTTTCCTCAAGCATTTTATGATGAGATGTATTATTTTTTATAAGTTAATTGATTGTGTTCAGAGATTTTTTTCCTGGCATCATGTCGGCAAGCTTCTCGTCAAATGCAATGGGATGAAAGAAAAAGGTGTTTCACCTGTTTCTCTGCTCCGCTACAAACTTAGCAACATTTTTGTCGGAAGAAGCATGTATATGCAGCAACGAACTGGCTCCGTTTTAGAAATGGCAGACATTACTTTTAGCAGATTACTAGGCATCCTGATGGATGCCTTAATGGCAAGTCTTCAGGAAATCTTAAAGCTCAGCGATGAGCAATTGATAGCACTTATTTATCTTTATCACAGAAAGATTTATGTATGTACACGGAAATCGTTTTCTCAATAAGAAGTCAAAAAAAGAAAGATTTATGCGTGCATTAGCAAAACATCTTCCACTTTCTTTTTTATTTTCTTCCATTTTCCACATTAAAAATTCACAAGTTTTTCCCTCATATCTGTATATTTTATAACTCAGCTCCCACCACATATAATTATATTGTCATCGCCATATTTCCATGGTATTATTATCATATAATACCACTTACCTTCTTCATAAAAAGCGGGAGCTTATATTTCATGGACGCCTGCTTTTACTTCATTTACAAGTAAACATATTTTATAAGGAGGAATTTTTATGAAAAAAACCATGCCACTTTTATTTCCTGCTCTGCTGTTCATTTTGTTCGGACTATTTTTCCGGCTGCCGGCAGACGCCGCAGAAAACGAACCAAATCCAGTCCCGGAACCCGGTCAGCAAGAGCTGGTGATCGATGGTGTCTATTATCACCTAATCTGGGGCAGTAATTATACTGGAACAGCCAGCGCTTCCCTAGAACTTCCGGAAGGCAGTACGGAGGTGCCTCCGGATGAAATTACCGTGCGCAGTGAAATTACCTGGAACGGTATAACTTTTCCGGTAACCAGCCTGCGGTCCGATACGACTGATGATATCGGAGAGCTGACCAGAAGAAAAGGCCGTCTGTCCGGATACAACAAAGAGCATCTGCGAAAGATCACAATAGAGTCAGGTGTACAAGACATCATCCTCAGCCTTTCTCATTATAAAGCACTAGAGGAAATCGTAATTGAGAATCCATCAGAATCTATTTACGCCCACTTTAGTATCTGGGACTGTCCGAAATTAAAGGATATCTATGTTCCTTCCAACGTGGACTCTGTTCCTCAGCTGCGTGACTGTCCGAATGCCTCTGTGATCTATGCGCCGGACCATCCGAAATATAAGATTATCGATGGCGACATTTACTCCAGAAACGAAAAGACACTGTATGACGTCCCATCCACTACGAAAAAATATGTCGTGAAAGACGGAGTGGAACGCATCGCTTTTGGAGCATTCGCAGGCAACAGCAATATTAAAAAAATTATCATTCCGGATTCTGTCAGAAAAATCGAACGTAAGGCTTTTTATAATATGACGAATCTGAAAAAAGTAAAATTTGGTAATTCTGTAAGGAAAATATATGGAGGTTCTTTCAGACGCTGCAACAATCTGAAAGTTCTTGTTCTTCCAAAAAATATCCGGCAAGTCACAGATGGTTTTGGTGGAAAGCGGTTCTGTAAACTAAAAAGGCTTTATATCAACTCTCCGAAGTTAAACAAAGCCAACTTTACCGGCATCCCGAAAACATGCTCCATCTACGTAAAAAATGCCTCTGTAAAGAAAATGATACAGAAGCAGAGTAACTTTAAGGGCAAAATTATTATTCAATAATACTCCGATTTTTTTCATGCGGATAGCGTTCCCATGGATAAATTCTCCGGGCAGTTTTTCCTGAACCGATTCTTTTTATCGCCGGTCATTACGACCGGCGATTTCTGTTCCATGCAGCCTCTCCGGCAACGCTTCCGCTGGAGAAAGCCCACTGGAGATTGTAGCCGCCGCAGGTTCCGTCCACATCCAATACCTCTCCGGCAAAAAACAATCCGGGGCAGATGCGGGACTCAAGATTCTCAGTCACCTCGGTCATGTCAACGCCTCCCCGGGTAACCTGCGCCTTTTCGTATCCCATATAACCGGATATGCGCAGAGAGAACCCTTTGATCACCGCAGCAAGTCTCTGGAAATCGCTGTCGAACGCTCCACCGTGACGGATTTGGATTGCTCCCGTCGAAGATGCGCCCCCGGAAAGCGGCTGCGTTTTTGCCTGGCGCGACGCCTCCCTGAGGACCACCGGCACAAGCTTTGCCGGCAGGATGCCTCCCAGCAGCTCCTCAAAGGATTTATACGGACAGGCTTCCAGTCCGGAATGAAGGAGACTCTCCACCTCTTCCGCTAAGTATTCCGGCATAAAATCAAGAGAAAGCTGGACTGCCTTTCCTTCTTCCAACGCCAGGATGGCGAAGCGGCTGATCTGGAAGATAGCCACGCCGGAGATGCCGTAATCGGTCCACTGGAGTTCTCCCCGCTCCCGGCACACCTTCCTGCCGTCCACCTGCAGAGTGATTGCCGCCTGATTGCGAACTCCGCTCAATTTCTTCAAAAACGGCGCCGAAGACTTCAGGGCCGTCAGTGCCGGGAGCGGCGGGATGATATGATGTCCCAGGGCCTTTGCCAGGCCGTAACCGCTGCCGTCACAGCCAAGCTTTACGCCTGCTAAGCCCCCGGTGGCGATGAGCAGACTACGACAAAAAAACTGCCTGCCATGTGCGCTTCCTGTCTTTCCGGCAAAATACGCCTCCGCAGACACCTGAAATCCATCTTTTATCCTCCGTATGCCGGTCATCGAGGTTTCTGTCAGCACCTCAAGGCCGTCTCTATTAAGAACAGCGCTCTCAAAGGCCGCACGGACAGAGGCTGCCTGTTCATTGTAGGGATAGACATAGCCGCCCCGGTCTCTGGTCAGGATGCCAAGGCTGCGGAATAATTCCATGGCGTCTTCCTGCCCGAAAGCAGACAGCACCGCCGCCGCTGCCTCCGGCGTCTCACTCCGGTAGCAGTCCGGACTCTGCCGGAAATTGGTCAGATTACATTTTCCGTTGCCAGTCACAAGAATTTTCTTCCCGATGCGGTCGCACCGGTCCATGAGCAGCACCCGCTGCCCGTCTCTGGCGCACCAAAGGGCCGCCGTCATACCTGACGGGCCGCCCCCCACAATAATCGTATCGTATTTTTTCATTACTTCACCTCTCGGAGATATCCGCACTGCGTCAGGATCTCTTCCTGCTTCCGTTCCATTTCCTCCCGCTCTCCGTCTTCCATGTGGTCGTATCCCATGAGATGGAGCATACTGTGGGCCACCAGGAATGCCAGCTCGCGCCGCTCGGAATGTCCGTACTCCCGGGCCTGTTCCTTCACTTTATCCATGGAGATCAGGATATCGCCCAGCATAAGTTCCCCGGTCTCCGGATGAAAAGCGTCCGGTTCCCGCTCCTCCAGGTCAGAAAAATCCGCCGGATGGGTATACTCTGCCATAGGAAAAGAAAGCACGTCCGTAGGGCGGTCAATCTGGCGCTGTTCCATATTGACCTGATGAATCTCCTCGTTGTCCGTGAGGAGTACATACACCTGTGATTCATACGGGCAGTCCTCATAATCGAGGGCCGTTTCCACGACATTGTTAATGATTTTCTCGTAATCCGGGATAAATTTCTCTTTATAACTGTATTCGATCTCAATATGCATGATTATTCTCCCAATATAACTCGTGCAGGACAGCCGGTCACCGTTTCCTGCGGTGCGCAGCTTTCTCTTTTCTGCTTTCGCCTTTACCTTCCATCTCTGCCCGCCTTGCCCGGCTTCTTGCCTCGCGGCGCTTTTCATCGGCGTCGTAGGCAGATACGATCTTCTGTACCAGCGGATGACGGACAACGTCCTGGCTTGTCAGCATGCAGACGCCGATCTCATCGATATTTTTAAGCACCCGAAGAGCATCGTCAAGGCCGGATCTGGTGCCGTCCGGCAAATCCTTCTGGGTCATATCGCCGGTGATGATGGCTTTGGATCCAAAACCGATTCTGGTCAGGAACATTTTCATCTGGGCCGGCGTTGTGTTCTGGGCCTCGTCCAGAACCACAAAGGCATTATCCAGCGTCCGTCCGCGCATGTATGCAAGCGGCGCTACTTCGATGAGCCCTTTTTCCATGTTCTTCTGGAAAGTCTCCGCTCCCATGATCTCGTGGAGAGCGTCGTACAGGGGACGCAGATACGGATCCACTTTGCTCTGCAGGTCTCCCGGCAGAAATCCCAGTTTCTCTCCTGCCTCAATGGCAGGCCGCGTGAGGATAATCCGGTTTACCTCGTTGGCTTTAAAGGCGGTAATCGCCTTAGCCATGGCAAGATAGGTCTTTCCCGTTCCCGCCGGACCAACGCCGAAAACAATCATTTTATCATCAATGGCCTTCACATATTTTTGCTGTCCCCGGGTCTTCGGCTTCACCGGTTTGCCCATGACCGTATGACAGATGATATCGCTGTCAAGCTCCGTCATGGCAGCGACCTCGCCGCTCTGTGACAAGGACAGGGCGTAATTAACATCCTGTTCGGATATCACATTGCCCCGCTCGGATAAGACAAGAAGTTCCTCGACTACCTCTTTTGCTCTGCGGCAGTCGTCCTCGCTTCCAATTAATTTTATTTTATCTCCTCTGAATATAAGGGTCACATGCAGCGCCTTCTCAATCTTTTTCATGTTAGCGTCAAACTGACCAAACACATTGCCCGCATGCGCCGCAGGAAAAGAAAACTCTGTTTCCGATATATTCATCCTTCCACTCCCTTCTGCCTCATACAAATATATCCTTGTCTATTTTAACATTTTTTCGTTTTATTTCCAGTCCCTTTTTCCGACGGCCTACCAGATATGCATCAGATGCTGCATAAGAAGGCTCACCGCCGTGATTCCTGCCCAGCAGCAGGCGCCCATGACCAGAGGCTTGCCCCCGGTCTTAACAAGCTTTACAATATCCGTATTCAGTCCGATGGCCGCCATGGCAAGGACGATAAAGAACTTACTCAGCTCTTTTACCGGCGCAAATACATTTGCTGAAATGCCGGACTGCACCGCCACGGTGGTAATGACGGACGCTGCGATAAAGTACAGGATGAAAAACGGAAAAATCTGTTTCATGCTGACTTTATTTTCTCCGTTCTCCGAGGCTTTCCTTGTCCGCAGAAAGGCGAGAACCAGCGTGACCGGGATGATGGCAAGGGTTCTTGTGAGCTTAACCGTAACGGCCTTATCTAAGGTCTGGCTGCCAAGCCCCCACATGCTGTCCCAGGTGGAGGCCGCCGCCGTCACCGAGGAGGTATCGTTGACCGCGGTTCCCGCAAAGACGCCGAACGCCTCGCCGGAGGTGGTATCAAAGCCGATCATCTGTCCGAATATCGGGAACAGGATGGCCGCCAGCACATTGAAGAAGAAAATGACCGAGATGGCCTGTGCCACTTCCTCATCATCCGCATCTATGACCGGTGCCGTGGCCGCGATGGCCGAGCCTCCGCAGATGGAGGAACCGACGCCCACCAGCGTGGATATTTTGGAAGGGATGTCCATCGCTTTGTGAAGCACGAAGGACAGCACCAGCGATGTGGTGATGGTACACACGATGATAGGCAGAGACTGTTTTCCCGTCTGGAATACCACGCCAAGATCCATGCCAAATCCCAGAAGCACCACCGCCCACTGGAGAATCTTTTTTGAAGTAAATGTAATCCCCGGCGCAAAGCTGTTCTTATCCTTCCAGAATACGGTGGTCACCATACCTGCCACGATGGCGATGACCGCTCCCCCGATCACCGGGAACATTTTTCCGAGAAACCAGGACGGCACGGCGATGACCAGGCAAAGCAGCAGCCCTTTTACATTTTTTTGTATTGCACTCATTTTTCTCTCTCCTTTTCGTTTGTTTTACAACAGATAACCCATCAATATTTGAATCTTTCCATAGATTACCATAGTATTATCAGAAGATAAAATTATAAATATTTATTTATAGATAAATATATGTTATGATAAAATCAAAACAAAAGAAGAGGAGCTCCCATGATCGATCATCGACTTCATACTTTTTTAACAGTATGTAAATACATGAATTACACAAAGGCGGCGCAAGAGCTTTTTATCACCCAGCCAGCCGTCTCTCAGCACATTCGCTATCTGGAAAAATATTACGGCGTCTCCCTGTTTTCCTACAGCGGCAAGACCTTGACACTGACGCCTGCCGGACGGCTTCTGCTGCAGAAGGCCTCCGCCATGAAAAATGACGAAATCCTTCTGAAACAGTCGCTGCTGACAGCGGACACCGGTACTTTTTCTTATCATTTTGGAGTGACAACTACTATAGGCGAGTTTGTCATCGCCCGGCCGCTGGCGAGATTTCTCCGGGACAATCCAAAAACAGGTATTCAGATGACCATGGCCAACACAGAAGAACTTCTGGAGGGTCTGCGGCGCGGCGATTACCATTTTGCTCTGGTGGAAGGTTATTTTCCCCGGGATGAGTTTGCGTTCCGTGTATTCAGCACAGAAGATTTCGTTGCAGTCTGTTCAGCCTCCCATGTTTTCGCCGGAACACCGTCCGAAACGCCGTCATTGCAGGCACAGCCGTCGCGCATGCAAGATCTCCTCTCTGAACCTCTTCTGCTGCGCGAATCCGGCTCGGGCACCAGAGACATTCTGGAGAAAGCGCTGGATCTGAACAACATTTCCCTGTCCTCCTTTTCGCGCATCACAGAAATCAACAGCATGTATGCCATCGTGCAGCTTCTCCTTGCCGACTGCGGCATATCCTTTCTCTATAAGACTGCTGTTCTCCCTTATCTGCGGACAGGACAGCTGCGTGTCATACCTCTGGAAGATTTTCATCCAAGGCACGACTTTGCCTTTCTCTGGCAGAAAGGGAGCGTTTACGGCAGCGAATATGAGAAGATTTTTTGTCAGCTGCAGACTGGCAGAGACGCGACTTTCTGAATGAGGGAAAAAGAGAATCACTCCGGCGCCGCAGTAATCTCCTGAATCTTCCCAAAAGCCTCACGCACGATTATTTTCCCTTTTGCCGTACATGTGTCCGCATCGCACTGGATATTTACTTTGTTCTCTATAATCTCCACTCCTTTCTCTTTGTATTCCTCCAGAAACACAGCAAGCCTTTTTTCCGCCTCCTTCATTGCCTGGCTTTCGCTATACATTTTCTCCGTGATCAGGCATTCCGAGCGGGTGGTCACATGCAGTGACACCGGAAGATACAGCTGAGGTCCTATATGAAATACACTATGTTTTGTCTTTTCATCATAATAGCGATAGGTTTCTTTTCGGCCGGGCAAGTTTATCAGCGTATTGCCCGCCAGCAGCTGATACATATTAAATGAACGCCCGGTGTACCTCTTTTCATAGTGGAGCATGGAAAAAGAATCCTCGTATTTTATCTTGGTAATGGCAAAAATGCTCCCCTCCGCCTTTACAAGCGCTGTTTCCGTCAATGCCCCGCTGTCATCATAAAGTCCCACTTCTCCGGATATGAGCACATCTCCCCTCTTTACCTTGTCTCCCTTTTTTACCAGAGCGCTGCCGCTTCGCACAACAATAGAATCAATAGTTCCCTTTTTGGAAGCCACCAGGTTACAAGGTACGTCCTCGGTTTCTGATAAAAGCGCCTCCTTATCCAGCGTCTCCTTGATGGTCACTGTCAGAAGCGTTCCCTTTAAATCGCAGGAAACCCAGGCAATATCTTTAAAATCCCGGCGGATTTGTTCTTCCAGCTGGTGACACGAAATGCCCGAAAGTCTCCGGCCGCTTTTAATCCCCTGTTCTTCCAGATAATCCAGAATCTCCTCTGGCGAGTGGCTGCGGCATCCTACTGCCTGTATCTGCCAGAGAAACAAAGACATAACATACAGACTCAGCACCGAAATCAAAAAAGCCGCCAGAAGTATTTTTCTTTTTCTGTATCGGTAAAACAAAAATGGCAGCCCTTTTTTGCAGATAATACGATAAGAACAACCAGTTTTCGCAGATATGTCCTCAAGGTCTTCCATCCCTGCCCTGCTCACAAAAAAAACGTAATGGGCGTCTTGTCTGGACAGTTTCCATAAAAGAATCTGTTTGCTCACACAGATATTCAAAAACCTCTCCTGATTTCGGCCGCTTAAAATCACTTTACAATAGCCGCTCAAAAAATGCAGTATGGAAAAAATCATAGATGTTTCCTCCCGGCACACTAAAAATGTATAGAATGAATCTTTCCGGTAATTCTCATATCAATGTCTGTAAAATATTCGATCAATAATTTTTCTCCCTCGATGATCATGCTGCATTTATAGCAGTGCAATACAATTTTTTCTTCATTATAATCTCCCAGAGAACCGTAGTTTTCGATGTTAAGTTCCCCTGTTCCGTTCATGGTGCACACAAATGCCCGGCAACTCTCTTTTATGGATGGCTTCGGCACCGTTTTCTCTGTCTTTTTCCTTTTTATGAACACCCAATCCCTCCTGGCTGTCTCTTCTGCACCAGCACTCTTTCTTCCATTTGTATGCAAAAAATAAGAAATCAGAACAAAATATCCGGAAACACATTTTTTGAATTGAATTTTTCATGAATAAAGTATAGAATTACATTTGAGACAATAAATCGAAAAATAAAGGAAAAGTGTTATGGAATCAAACAATATTACCCTTCAAGTACAACAATTATGTGAAATGATTCATCTGCTGAGTTCATCTATGGATGACTATCTATATGTTTATGACTTCCAGAATGATTTTTATTACATTTCTCCTTCTGCCGTCAGCCGTTTCCGTCTTCCAAATAACTCTTTTTATGATGTGATGCACGTTCATGAACAATTTGTTTACCCGGAGGACTATTCTCTGCTGAAACGCGAGATTCATGAGCTCCGCACCGGCAACCGTTACACACATAATATGATGTACCGGTGGCTCAGCCGGGACCGTACTCCCGTTTGGATCAACTGCCGGAGCAATATTATCCGGGAAAATGGACAGGCTGTTTATATGACCGGCTGTATCAGCGAAATCAATTCCCAGCGAAAAACAGAAAACAGTAAAATTATTCCGGGAACCTCAGGTTTTCATTCCTATCTGAGGAATATTACTCCTTTTTTGTCCCGGGGCGCCTTTCTGCGTTTTGGCATTGACGGATTGAAAAGTATTAACGCACATCACGGCATCGAGTACGGCAATCTGATTCTTCAGAAGACAACGGAATATATTTCCGCAAACCTGCTTCCGGGACAGCAGCTTTACCACATCCTGGGAGATGAATATATGGTTACCGACCATCAGAGCGAAAGCGCACAGACTTCCATTCAGTTATACCGGCAGGTATCTCACAACATTGAGGAATTTATCATCGCCAACAATTACGAGGCAATGTTCACTATTTCCTGCGGTATTATTCTTTGCAAAGATATCGATGATTTTTCCTACTCTGATGTGATGAAACTTACTGAATTTTCTCTCAATGAGGCAAAACGGCGGGGTAAAAATCAATATTACCTGTTTGAAAAGGAGGACTATGAGAAATTTCTCCGCAAAAACGCTCTGACCCAGCAGCTGCGCCAGTCCATCAGCAATCATTTCGAAGGATTTGAGGCATATTTTCAGCCTCTGGTCCATTCAAATACACAGAAGATATACGGTGCAGAAACGTTAATGCGATTTTATTCGGACAGTTTCGGCACAGTTTCTCCTACGGAATTCATACCGATCCTCGAGGAGACCGGCTTAATTATTCCGGCAGGGCGCTGGATACTGAACCAGGCCGCTGCCGCCTGCAAAAAATTCCAGCAATATATCCCCGATTTTAAAATCAGCGTCAATCTTTCTCACGTACAGGTTTTAAAAAGCCGTATTGGCAACGATGTCATAAACGCCGTAAAAGAATATGACATCACCCCGGAAAGCATCATCATAGAACTTACAGAAAGCGGGCTCCTGGAAACAGATTCTCATCTGAATCAAATGTGGTCCCAGTTGAAGAAAGAAGGAATCAGTCTCGCTCTCGATGATTTTGGAACAGGGTATTCCAATTTTGCCTACCTTGCCAGCCTTCATCCGGACACAATCAAGATCGACCGCGGTTTTACGTTTCGTGCACTTCATAATGAATATGAGTATCAGCTATTATCTCTGTTCAGTTCCATGGCTCACGAACTGAAGCTTTCTGTCTGCATCGAAGGGGTGGAAACAAGCGAAGAGCTTTTATCAGTCTGCGAACTTTCGCCCGACTATATTCAGGGATATTTTTTCGGGCAGCCATGCGGCTTCGATACATTTATGGACACCTACATAAAAAACCACAGCGCTGGCGGTGCATAAACCGCCAGATACTGTGGTCTGTTTTTATCTGATATATTATATTGACGTCCTTTCTCAGAACTTTGCCGTTGTCTTTGCGGCCTCCGCCACCTGAATGACATCCTCCATCGGCGCATTTCCTGCCGCTACTACTGCCGCCGCGATCGCTCCTTCCACCACAGGGCAATCCACCATTGTTACCTTACGGTCTTCCATCATCTCAAGAACCATCTCCGTTGTCATGACAGCGCTTCCCATATCCATCAGGATAATCACGCCGTCGTCGGAATAGATCTCATCGATGGCTGTATTGATCTTCTCAAAACTGGTTCCGAATCCGCCGTCGTCCATGCCGCCGGCAGCCCGCATCGGAGTCTCAGGCGCCATCAGAGAAGCCAGATCAACAACACCTTCCGCAAGCTTCTGACTATGCGATACAATTACAATACCAACCATATATGACCTCCTATGCCAGTGCCTGCACTGCTTTGAGCATCAGAGTAAAGGAAGTAGCTCCAGGATCCTGATGTCCGATACTTCTCTCTCCCAGATAGCTGGCACGTCCCTTTGTCGCGATGATCGTCTTTGTGTACTCGATACCTTCCTCTGCCGCTGTCACTCCGGCGTCAAGCGCTTTCTTGGCGTCTTTGTCAGCCTCATAGGAAGCCTTCATGGCGTCAAGAGCAGGAATCATGGCGTCAAGCATGGTCTTCTCGCCTTTCACAGCTTTACCGCGCTTCATGATACCCTCAATGGCAACATCCATCATGCCGATGAAATCATCCATGTTCATCTCCGTCTTACCGTTCAGGTAAGCGCCGGCCTTCATAAATGCCGTGCCGTATAACGGGCCGGAAGCGCCGCCTACGGTGGAAACGAGCTTCATTCCCACAGCTTTTAAGATGGCTCCGATGTCTTTTCCCTCAAATGTTCCAATCACATCGTTGACTGCGTCAAAACCACGCGCCAGGTTGATACCATGGTCTCCGTCACCGATTACATTGTCAAGCTCAGTGAGGAATAACTTCTGCTCATCTACATCTGCAATTATTTTTTTGATAATCTCAATTACTTTTGCACTGTCTGCCATTATTCATATACCTCTTTTCTAAACTGTCTTTACGAAAGAAAAGGCCGACGCATGTTGTCGGCCTTTTGTGCCAGTAAATTATTTAGCCACTGTCATAGCCGGAGTATCTGCTTCTGCATCTAACAGCTCTTTCATCTGGTCATCCAGACGGAGTAAGGAAATGGAGAAACCTTCCATCTCAAGAGATGTCATGTATTCGCCAACTAAAGTCTTGTAAACTTTGATACCTTTCTCTGCCAGAACGTCAGCCACACGATTATTAACAACGAAGAGCTCCATCAGAGGAGTAGCGCCGCATCCGTTGATCATAACAGCAACTTCAGATCCGGAGTAATCGATATCAGCAAGGATCTTCTCTAATAATGTATCAACGATCTCATCTGCTGTCTCCATCTCTTTCTTCTCTACGCCAGGCTCTCCATGGATACCGATACCGATCTCCATCTCGTTGTCAGCCAGCTCAAATCCAGGTTCTCCTGCTGCCGGAACGGTACAAGGACGGATAGCCATTCCCATGGTTCTCACGTTATCGATAACCTTCTGTGCAACTGCCTGTACTTCGTCAAGGCTTGCTCCTGTCTCAGCCAGAGCGCCGGCGATCTTATGTACAAATACAGTACCCGCAACACCGCGGCGTCCTGTTGTATATAAGGAATCCTGAACAGCAACGTCATCGTTAACAACAACTTCTTTTACTTCGATGCCGTCCATGTCGGAAGCCATCTCAGCAGCCATCTCAAAGTTCAGCACATCACCAGTATAGTTCTTAACAACCATCAGAACACCCTTACCAGCATCGATCGCTTTGATTCCTTCATAAATCTGGTCCGGAGTAGGAGATGTAAATACAGCGCCTGCAACAGCAGCGTCCAGCATACCCTTTCCGACAAATCCGCCGTGAGCCGGCTCATGTCCGCTTCCGCCGCCGCTGATAAGAGCAACCTTGCCCTCTTTCTTATCGGCTCTAACTACAACGTTACCACAGTCAAGCTTCTTCACATACTGAGGATAAGCCTTAACCATACCTTCTATCATCTGGTTTTCTACCTGATCCACTGCATTAATAATCTTTTTCAAAATAATCTCCTCCTTACTGGTTCATTGAAAATAGTTCAGATTAGACAATTATTGCCTTCATCCTTTACTAATAATATCACTTTTGCACATACAGGTCAATTAAAAAAATCTATTTTTCATCCAATTTACACATTTAACTTTTTTCTTATATTTGTTATAGTTGATGTAAATGTAATTCATGTAAATATTATGAAAAAGGAGAGGACTCAGATGAAAGTATTGGATTTCGGAACGACGAAAGACGGGCATCAGACCCATCTTTACACCTTAAAAAATGACACGCTTGAATGCCGTGTCACTGATTTCGGCTCTATTCTCGTGAACCTTTTCGCACCGGACAAGAACGGCGATACTGTCGACGTGGTTTTAGGTTTTGACGACGTATCCGGCTATGAAAATGACACAGCCAGCCTGGGCTGTAATGTAGGACGCTGCGCCAACCGCATTGGCGGCGCCGCCTTCACTCTGAACGGAACCGAGTACCATCTTGATAAAAATGACGGAGAGAACAATCTCCACAGCGGATTCCATCAATATTCCAAACGTATCTGGACTGTAAAGGAATACACGGATACCGCCATCACATTTACACTGGACAGTCCGGACATGGATCAGGGCTTCCCTGGCGCCCTCACAATGTCGGTTACCTACCGCCTGGAAGATAATGCGTTAAAGCTCAGTTTCTCGGCTGTTCCGGACAAAGACACCATCATCAATATGACTAATCACAGCTATTTTAATCTCAATGGTAAAGGGGACGTTCTGGATCATATGGCTGCGGTCAACGCCAGCCGGTTCACTCCATCTGACGCTCAGTCCATCCCTACCGGCGTCTTCACAGACGTGGCTGGCACCCCGATGGACTTCCGCGAGCCAAAAGCCATCGGGCAGGATATCGGAGAGGATTATGACCAGCTGGTTCAGGCGCGTGGTTACGACCACAACTATGTGATCAATGATTACGACGGTACTGTACGTTACGCTGTACACCTGTATTCAGAAGCTTCCGGCATCCTCATGGATCTGTCCACCGATTATCCGGGCATCCAGATGTACACCGCCAACTATCTTGAGGACGAGCACGGCAAAGGCGGCGCCGTTTATCACCCAAGAGACGCCGTCTGCTTTGAACCGCAGTTCTTCCCGGACGCTGTCAATAAACCGGATTTTCCAAGTCCGGTTTGTAAGGCTGGTACAACATATCACAAAGAGATCATCTATACATTTTCCATTGATAAATAAAGTCGGCGTCCAGGAGCATATGCAGCAGGAAACGCGCCAGCCTTTAAGAAGAAATACATAAAGCTGGTTTTTCCCGTGACGTAACTCGCGGGACGCCATGCGGCACACTCGATCATCATGTGTCCGCATGGCGTCCCGCGTTATTATTTATTTCCGGTTCAAAAACTCATCCACATTGTCTGCCGTCACTTTCAGATACGGCAGGTAAACGTACCGCTCATTTTCAAAAGTAATCGCATCGAGACTCCCTCCGGTGGCAAGGGCAACCGACAGTTCAGCCATGACTGAGGCCTGTCCTTCCTTGTCATTATAGACAGTTCCGGCAAAGTCTCCGTCCTTCACTGCCTGCAGTCCCACAGAGGTTCCATCAACACCAAAAAATACAGGACGGTTATCCTCCGTATAATTCAGCTCATCATAGGCGTCAACGGCTCCCGCCGCCATATCGTCGTTGTTGGACAGTACCAGCTCCACTTCGTCATTATACTGCCGGATCATCTGCTTCATGCGGTTTTCCGCCTGGGCGCGATTCCAGTTGGCGATCTGATAACTGAGCTTTTCAAGATTTATTCCTTCATCGTTCAGGGTATTCACCACATTTTCCGTGCGGATAATGGCGTCCTGATGATCTGCCTCTCCTTCCAGGATCACATACTGAATCTTTCCGTCACCGTTGCGGTCTACGCCTCCATTTTTGATAACTTCTGCCGCCATCTCTCCCTGCAATTCTCCGGACTGCCTGGCGATGGCTCCCACATAGTAAATCTTTTCCCACTGCATCATATCCTCTGTCACCGGCTCCCGGTTAAAGAAAATCAAAGGAATATCATGTTCTCTGGCCGTATCAATGATCTCTGACGGATCCGCCCGGTCCACCAGATTCACACACAATACATTGCATCCGGCATCAATAAGCTCCTTCACCTGTTCATTCTGTGTCTTCTCCAGCCCCGCCGCTTCCCGGACCATAGCTGTCACCTCAAGATCCTCTGTTTTATAGGTCTCCAGTTCATTTTTAAAACAGTCGATCAGTTCTCTGACAAAGGTATCTGTCTGATTATAGTAGGCGACTCCCACCTGCACCTTCTGAGAAGTATTTCCGGACACCTCTCCGCAGGAACACAGACAGAACATGCCTACTCCGCACAAAAACAAAGTCAACAGTGTTTTTTTCATAGTCTCTCTTCCTCTTCTATTTCATCATTACATTTCATTGCGTCATGGTAAAAAGAATGTTTTGATTATCTGCAGAAAACAGTGTTTCCTTTCTGACCACAGAATAAGACAAGGACCGGACGCTGACCCGGCGGAACGGATGCTGAAGCTTTTGTATCAAGCCTCTGACACTCTCATACCCCACATTAAATTCATCCGGAACGATCAGGCATTCTACAGAGCCGTAATCCAGATAATAAAACGCCTCCATGGAATTGCCAATTCCATATACCACTGCTCCGTACAGATTCTTATTTGCAGCGGCTTCACCCGCCTGAATCAGACATCTGTCATCTAATGCAATGATAATATCCACCTCAGGGTAAGCCGGAAGCGCCAGTTCTTCTTCCTGTCCGGAATAGTCATTGACCGTCCAGCGGACCTCGCCTCCCGCCTGTGCAATGCCGTCCATAAATCCTTCCTCTTTATCCTGAAATGCCGAGGTATCTTTGCTGTTTGCAACGATCCCCAAAGTTTTTCCTTCCAGACTGCCGTTAAAATCTTTCAGCAATTCGTCTGCCAGCGCAGCGCCCATTTCATAATGATCCGGTCTGGCTACCGGCAGCGCAGACGTTTCATCGTCCGTCGTCACCGCAGATTCCACCTGCATGACCGGCACTTTCCTGCCGATTTTTTCCAGCATTTCTTCTGTGCCTTCTCCGGCAACCGGCTGCACGATAATCCCGTTGGCCCCATTATCTATTTCTTTTTCCAGAAGTGCTTCTTCCTCTTCGACAGTCAGCGAGCCTCCCGTACTGACCACAAACAATTCTGCGTCATAATCTGCCGCTGCCATCTCAAGCCCATATTTTAGCGCAGACCACTGAGAACTATCCGAATCCTGCAAGACCACGGATATTTTCTGAATCCTGTCATCTGCTCTGTCGAACAGCATAAACGCGGCGACAATGAGAAATACTACTGCGAGAATGGCTTCTATCAATATAAATACTTTTTTATCATTTTTCATGGCTGTCACCCTGCCGTTTTATTTCACCGGTATCTTCGATGCTGAAAATATTGCCTTCTTCCAGTTTTTTTCGATTTTCTTCTGTATAAGGCACCTCAGGAATACATATGGATACCCTGGTTCCCTCATCTGGTTCACTCTCCACCGTCAGTCCGTATTCTTTTCCAAAAAGAATTTTGATGCGGTTATTGACATTGACAAGACCAACGCCAGATCCTTTTTTGTGAACCCGGTTACTGTCTGTCAGTACTAAAGCCGCCTCCTCCTCGGACATGCCAAGACCATTGTCTTCCACTGCGAGAATGATATTTCCATTATCCCGTTTTCCGCTCACAATGATTTCCCCGCAGTCGTCCATGCTGCTGACGCCGTAATTAATGGCGTTTTCCAATATCGGCTGAAGAATCAGCTTCACAGTACAGCAATCCTCAATGGACGGATCCACCTGAAAATCCACGGAAAATGTATTTTTATAACGTATTTTCTGAATGTTCATGTAGCTTCTGGCATGCTGCAGCTCTTCTCTCACGGTGATGACTGTGCGCCCTTTGGAGAGACTGATGCGAAACAGCTTCGCCAGCTGAGATATCATGAAAGAGGCCTCGTCATTACGTTCGCCTTCGATCATCCAGATGATAGAGTCCAGAGCATTATACAGAAAATGCGGATTGATCTGGCTCTGAAGGGCATCCAGCTCGCTTTTTCTTCTCTCGTTCTGCTCAATGACAATCTCTTTCATCAGCGTATCGATCTGCTCATAAGATTTTTGAATCGAATATCCCAAATGACGGATCTCCAGCGATCCTCCTATATAAATCTCCGGTTTTTCACCCGCCTCATATTCTTTCACAGAATCATTGAGCTTCATGATCGGCCTGGAAATACGCACCGAGACAATGCGATTTACAACCACGATCATCATAAAGGTCAGCAGCATGAGGAGGACGACAAAATATTGAATATTGATCATCCCATGAGTAAACGAAGATTCATACGGAATAACTCCGATAAGCTTCCAGCCGGTATAACTGATAGTATCCACCACCACTTTCCTGCGTCCTCCGTCAAATATCTCATCGTAGACTCCTTCTTCGTAGCCTCCATTGACAACTGCGTTCTCTTTATAAATACCTTCACTGATCTGAATCTGTCTTGGATGATAAATTATCTCCCCGCTGCTGTCACAAAGATAGTAATACTGTCCATTCTGCGAATCATTTATTTGTTTCATCATCCATGATATACTGGAAAAATCCATATCAACCAGCAAAACACCGGTCTGCACGACTCCGCTGGTCGTAATCTCCACGGCGCGGCTCAGAGAAATCACCCAATAATAATGCTGTGTTCCATCGTCAAAAAGATTCTGTATATGAGGCGTGGAAAAGTGCATATTTTCTTTTTTATTCATCGCCTGCTCAAACCAGGACTGACTGGTGACATCCACATTTTCTTTCTGATTCGCCACTGGTTCCGCCATCATGAGGCTTCCGTAATTATTATAAAGAGCAATGCTTCTCAATTTATCTTTATTTGCCTCATACAACAAATTCAATTTGACCTGGATATCCGGATTCTCCCTGGAAAAATCACTTTCTTTAATGGCATTATAGTACGCCGTGTCGGAAATCTGGCGCATGCTGACCAGATAATCTTCCAGACTCTTTCCAGTCTGTTCGATGAGTTTTTGTGTATTCTGAACATTCTCTTCCCTGGTCACGAAAAGAAATTGATTGTACATGACAAATCCCATGGCAAGCATGATAAAAATGGATATCAGGGAAAATGCCGCCATAATTGTAGACTGAATCTCCTTGGGCTTCACAAAATCCCAGAATCTGATTCTTTTACTTTTCACTTTTTGTATGCTCCATTCTGTATTTGGACGGGGACGCCCCAAACTGCCGTTTAAACACATAACTGAAATAATTCGGGTCCGCATATCCCACCTGACCGGCTATGACATAATTCTTTTCATCGGTCTCGATGAGCAATCTCGCCGCATGTTCCATACGACATTCTGTCAAAAATCCAATGAAAGAAGTTCCGGTCTCCTTCTTAAAAATACTGGAAAAATAAGAATTGGATACTCCCAGTTCCCGGCAGATCTCGTCGAGGGACAAATTTTCATCCGCATAATTGGTATAAATGTATTCTTTCGCGTCAGTGACAATGGACTGCGACGACGTACTCCTCACCTTGGCCAGTTTTTCACTGAAAGACAGGCTGGTATCAGTCAGCCACTGTTTAAGAACATCCGGAACAAAGTCTACCAGACGGTCGCACAGCTGCTTCATATCGCCAAGCATTTCTTCCGCCGGAATATTATTATTGGACGCAAAGCGGTACAATTCTCCGATCATTTCCATGACAGCCACATTATGCTGCTGCAAAGACTGTCCGGAGAAGGAAGGATGCTGCAGATACTTTTCCGCCGCTTCTTTGATACGATTCTCATCGCCAAGCCGGATCATCTTAAACAGCGTGGACACTTCCGAATTCTGTTCTGACGCTTCCATTTCCCTGTTCTGCGGAACAATCTCCCCGATATTAATGGCTCTGGACGCTCCGTAGATTGCCCGGTAGGATAAGGCCTCTCTGGCTCCCGCATAGGACCTCGACAGCTGCAGGATATCAGAAACACAGGAGCCCACTCCCACCGTAACCACTGCACCGAGAATACGCTGAGCATATCGGCAGAACTTATCGCAGTCGTCCGTCAGCTCTATCATATCATCCTCTTTGTCAAGCTGTATGATCGCCACTCCATTCTCCAGATAAGTAAAATGTCTCATTCTCCATTTGGGGCTCAGACGTTCATCTACCTGCTTTTTTACCAGTGTATCAAGCAGCACCGGATTAATATTCTCTGGCACCTGGCTGGAAGATGTATGAATGACCAGGCAGCAGTAAAAAGGTCCTGTCAGAGAAATTTGATAATTGATCAGATATTTCTCCAGATCTTCTTTTGTAATCTTTCCCTCAATGAGCGTAGAATAAAAATTTGCCTGAAGCAAAGGCAGAGATTCCATATAATATTGCTGCAGGGTTTCCACATTCCGTTTTTCTCTGATTTCCTGTTCCAGCTTTGCTCTGAGCTTGGTAAAGACCTCAGATAATTCCATGGAATTGATCGGTTTTAAAATGTATTCCTCCACACCCATATGTACAGATTCCCTGGCATACTCAAACTCGTCAAATCCGGTAAATACAAGGATTTTAATCTCCGGATACCGCTCCTTAATCTGTCTGGTCAATTCAATGCCATCCATATATGGCATTTTAATATCTGTCATCACCACATCAGGCTGATATTCTTCCACCATCTCCAGCGCTTTTACTCCATTGCTGGCATGACCCACTACGGAAAAGCCCAATGCCTCCCAATCCATTTTTTTAATGATGATCTGGATGACCTCCTCCTCATCATCTACCAAAAGCAAGGTATATTTATCCATCATTTTCTCCCTCTATTTACATCTTTCTATCTCAATTCATATAAAGAAATTATAACAAATGTCTGATTCCATGTAAACAGCCGGAATTCGAACAGAGTTTCTTAAGAAAGAGAAACAAAAGAAGAGCCAGAATCCAATCTGGCTCTTCCTCAAAGACATGTATTTTATTTTTTCTGAACGTATTTCAGACAGTCCAGAGTAACTGCTACAAGGATGATGATACCGGAGAATACGAACTGTAAGTTCGTGTCGATACCGAGGATAGTCAGGGAGTATGTTAATGCTGTGAAGATACATACACCAACAACTACGCCTGAGATTTTACCGATACCACCAGTAAAGGATACGCCGCCGACTACGCAGGCTGCGATGGCGTCCATCTCCCAGCCCTGTCCATAAGCTGCGGAACCGGAACCGACCATTCGGATACATTCCAGCCAGGAACCGAAACCGTAAAGGATACCGGCCATAACGAAAGCTCCTACTGTAACTGCGAATACGGAGATACCGGATACGGCTGCTGCCTCCGGGTTACCGCCTACCGCGTACAGGTTTTTACCAAATGTTGTTTTATTCCAGATGAACCATACAATCACAATGGCTGCGACTGCCCATAAAATAATGGTAGGGAATCCGTTGAGCTTCGGAATGATCATGTTCGGGATCACCGGCTCGATAGCTCCAAAGGACACACCCTTTGTCGCATAAGTAACAAGACCGAAAATTACAAGCATGTTTGACATCGTTGAAATAAACGGATGCATTTTAAACTTCGCCGTAAAGAAACCGGCAATTGTCGTAAAGAATGTACACAGAACCACACAAGCTACCAGTGCAAGAACAATACGTCCTACCAGTGGCATTCCGGTAAAATCAAAGATATGTCCGAAAACGCCGCCGGTGTTGACTCCCTGATGCATGATAATGGTTGCCGCCGTCATACCCATACCGACCATACGTCCGATGGAAAGGTCAGTACCTGCCAGAAGGATCAGAGCCGCAACGCCCAGTGCAAGGAACATTCTAGGCGATGCCTGCTGCAGGATATTCAGCACGTTGTTGTAAGTCAGTAACGGCGCACCCTTCACGATCGGTGTGATAATACACAATGCGATGAAAATAAGGATGATCGCAATATAAAGACCATTCTGTAATAAGAAGGATCTCTTATTGAATGTGTACTTATAATTCTCCCACTTCTGCGCCCTGGATTCCATAAATGTAAACTTGGACATGCGGAGCAGGTCGATCAGATGATATTTATGAGAAAATGCCTCATGTCTTCTGTCCTTAACTGCCTGCAGATCATTCTGCAGCTGCAGCTTCGCATCAAAAAGACGATTCTTATAAACATAATTCTCATCTTTGATTTCCTGACTGTCAGACAGTTTTTTCAGATTTTCCTCATGCTCTTTTTTCAGCTCCACGAGTTTCTGATTATACTTTTCTTTTGCCAGTACTTTTTCCTGGTCACAGCTTTCTTTAACCGGTTTATAGTACTCTTCATCGAAATGTTCTTTCAGATATGCTTCAGCTTCCGCGATCAATTTGGATATTTCATCCTTATTTTTCGCGTCGACTCCTTTTGCCATCTCGATTTCCGTGCGAAGAGTCGCGATTCTGTTTTCTTTCTCTCCCTGAGTTAAAGAACGGTCTCTCTTTACTCCGTCCAGTGTATTCTGAAGAGAAATCACTTTATCTATTCCGTCTACCCTTAATGCGTCAATTTTTTTCTGGATATTTCCTACAAATTCATCAATGGGTTGACGCAGTTTCTTTTCTTCTTCAACCGTAAGAATCTTAGTATTTCCTTTCTCCATATCTTCTTCTCCCTTATGATAGGTATAGTCTACAGGTTGCAGGTTGCATTACAGATATTTTGCACTGAGCCGAAGGAGTTCTTCCTGATTCGTCTCTTTAGTGTTGACGATTCCGGAAAGATGTCCGTTTGACATAACGCCGATACGATTGGTGATACCCAGAATCTCCGGCATCTCAGAGGAAACAACAATGATGGTTTTTCCCTGTTTCGCCATTTTGATGATCAGCTCGTAAATCTCGTATTTTGCTCCGACATCGATACCACGAGTCGGTTCATCCATCATAAATACTTTCGGATCACGCTCCAGCCATTTACCAAAGATAACCTTCTGCTGATTTCCACCGGAAAGGCTGGTGATCATATCTTCCGGTCCCATACATTTTGTATTCATGGTTTTGATCTCATCTGCCGTCGCCTTCACCATTTTGGAATCGGATAACGCAAGACCGGATTTATAGTGATTTAAGTTGGCAATGGTCGTATTGAATGTCAGATCCGTCTTCAGGAATAATCCATTGGCCTTCCGTTCCTCGGTAATCATGGCAAATCCATGATCCATAGCTTCTTTGGCACTGTTAAAGTTCATCAGTTTACCGTTATAATACATACGGCCCGCCGCTCTTGTCCTGACGCCGAACATTGTTTCAAGAAGCTCTGTACGTCCCGCTCCTACCAGTCCATAAAGACCAAAAATCTCTCCTTCTCTGACATCAAAAGAAATATCCTTCAAATGCGGTTCAAACTTTGTTGATAAGTGCTGAATGGATAAAATAACATCTTTTGGCGTATTATCCACCGGAGGGAATCTGTTTTCAAGAGAACGGCCAACCATCGCTGCGATCAGCTCATTCATATTTGTATCCTCGGAACGTTTCGTCATAACAAGATTACCATCCCGAAGTACGGATACCTCGTCACAGATTGTAAATATTTCATCCATTTTGTGAGAAATGTAAATCAATGAAATGCCCTGATCTCTCAGCATACGCATCATCTCGAAGAGTTTGTCTACTTCCTGTACTGTCAGGGAGGAAGTCGGCTCGTCAAGAACGATTACTTTGGCATTGTAGGAAATCGCCTTGGCGATCTCGCACATCTGTCTCTGGGATACGGACATGTTCCGCATCGGCTGTGTCAGGTTTACAGTCATTCCCAGCTTTCTGAACAACTCAGAAGCTTCTTTTTTCATTCTTCCTTCATCCACAACGCCCATGGAATTAACCGGATAACGTCCCAGAAACAGATTATCAACCACATTTCTTTCCAGACATTGGTTCAGTTCCTGATGAACCATGGCAATTCCATTCTCCAGCGCATCCTTCGGACCCGAGAAGCTCACTTCACTGCCGTCAAGGAAAATACTTCCTTCATCTTTCTGGTATGTACCGAAAAGACATTTCATCATGGTGGATTTACCGGCTCCGTTCTCACCCATCAGTCCCATGACCGTACCTCTCCTCAAATCCAGATTGATGTGGTCAAGTACTCTGTTCCGGCCGAAAGATTTGCTCATATTGCGTATGGATAAGACAATATCTTCTCTCTTTTCTGCCATATCGTTTTACTCCTGTTTTCTTCTCCTGGATACTTTACACAAGTTCCGATTCCTTCGTCCTCGCATTTCTGTAAAATATCCAGGTCTGCATGGATGATGGGGAGAATGTCTCTCCCCAATCATCTGGTTTCACGACGGTGCCGGATTCATCCGGCGCGCCGCCTTTATGCTTACAATTTTACGCCTGCACTGATGACCGGCGATCTATTCCCGTCTTCCAGTGACCCGGCTGCTGCTCTCATCAGTCCGCAGTTCTTACTGGCTGAGGATGGATGTATAAGAAGCAGCGTTATCTGTCTTAACCATGTTGATTGCGAATGCATCGTATGCGCCTGGGTTTCCAAGACGGTTTGTGATGTTGGACTCTGTCTGGCCGTCACCACCGATGTACTCAACATTCAGGTTCAGAAGATCATCGTACTGTTCCAGTAATGGCTGATATGTGGAGCTTAAGAAGTTATCAGCTGCATTGTAGATGTTCAGCCATACGTTCTTTGTTGCATGTGTGCTCTCGTCAAGCTGTGCGGATACAGGCTCGTAGATCTTTGTGGAGTCTGTGAATTCCTGATAGTTGTCAGCTGTAACTGCCAGATTCAATGCGTAGTAGGAACGCTCATCTGCATTGTATTCGTAGTCAACGCCTTCCTGCAGTACGTTTCCAGCCTCATCAGCTGTACCAATACCAGTATCAATGTCTACGCCGTCAAGAGCGTTACGAAGTACACGAAGTGTTAAGTAAGCCTGCACGTCTGCATGCTGGCTGATTGTTCCGCCGTAGCCTTCTGCGATAGCTGCTACAGCGTCGCTGTTTGCATCGTAACCGAAGGTAGGAACCTGGTTATCTTTGGACCATGCGTTGAACATGGACATTCCCATACCGTCGTTGTTGGAAGCAATAACATCGATCTGATCTCCGAAGGAAGAAGCCCATGTTCCGATAGCGTTACCTGCTGTCGCTGCATCCCATGTAGCACCTGCGGAGTTCTTCATTTCCTGAGAAGCAAGCTCACGAACAATGTATGTCTGTCCGTTTACTTCAATCTGGCCATCCTTAACGATCGTTGCGGAACCATCTGTGTTAGTACCGATCGGTTCGCTGTTTACAGCGCCGTCTGTCTCAACAGCTGTTCCAAGAGCGTTACGAACACCTCTTGTACGGGCGATGGAATCGTTGTGTCCGATATCACCGATGGCAAGAACATATCCGATAACACCGTCGCCGTTACGGTCGATAGTATCAATATTCTTCTCGATGTACTCTTTGATCATTGTTCCCTGGAGCTCTGCACCCTGATTTGCATCAAAACCTACATAATAGGTATCATCGTTGAAATTAAGGGCTGTCATATCAAGCTCGCCTGTGGAACTGTTGGAAGGCTGACGATTGTACCATACAAGCGGTTTGTCTTTGTTAGCCACGCTGCTTCCGGAAGCCTCCTGCTGTGCTGCGCCGGTATTCGCTTCGCTGCCACCGTTACCTGAATCTCCGGTGCTGGAACCGCATGCTACCATGGACAATGCCAGAGCTGCTGCCATCACTGTCGTAAACAATTTTTTCCTCATTACATTTTTCTCCTTTCTCCAAAACGTTTTTCACACGTTTTTGTTTACAATGACAGTTTAACCGAAATCCCGTTCTGTTTATATAGAATATTTTACTATCCATCTTGAAATTCTTTAGATTTTACTGTTAAATCTATGAGATTTTTATGTAAAGAAACCATTTCCCTTTCACACAGAAAACTTCTAAATGACATGTTTTCTGTGCACAAAGACAAAAAAAGAGCATCCATACGGATGCTCTTTTTACAGCACAATTATTTATATTTTCTTTTTCTTGCAGCTTCGGATTTCTTTTTACGTCTAACACTTGGTTTCTCGTAATGCTCTCTTTTACGAATCTCCTGCTGAATTCCTGCTTTAGCACAGCTCCTCTTAAATCTGCGAAGAGCGCTGTCTAAAGATTCGTTCTCTTTAACGATTATATTTGACATTGTCTCACCTAACCTCCCTCCAGTTGCGTATTGTGCCTAATACAACTGTTTGGGTATTTTCGCACTGGTTTATATTATACCATAACATGTGTTTTCGTCAATAACTTTTTTAAGAAAAACTCAATAAATCTCTGTCAGACGAGGATGATCCCGCTTTTTCGACATTTCTTATTCCGCCGCAGTGCAAAACAATCCGCTGACAGAATAATTCGCTCCTATTCTAAAATTGTCTTCCATGTATCCGCATGATGGTATGCGTCAAAACATAAGGCGATCTGCTCCGCATTATTTTTCTCTTCCGCCAGAGGAGGAAGCTCATCAAGACCGAAATATCCGCTGGCAACAGTCTCGCTGTTGGCCTCAAACTGTCCGCCGTTCACTGAACACAATACAAATACCTTACAGATTTTGTGTACGTAGACAGGCAGGTTATGCTTATCTCTGTCCTGAATGGCAATTACAAGATCAGCTGTGACGTCCAGCCCCGCTTCCTCTTTGGCCTCCTTGACCGTATTCTCTCCGATAGACACATCCACATCTACCCAGCCGCCTGGCAGCGACCAGGTTCCATTCTTCTCCTGTACTAGCAAAATCTTATCTTCTTTAAAGATGGCCGCCCGGGTGTCAAGCTTCGGCGTCTGATAACCGCTCTCGTCACAGAACAGATCCTTCACCTTGTCCACGGGAATCTCCGTCTTATAGGAAATCATATCAGCGGCGATTTCCCGGATTCTCTCATAGCGTTCCTTATCAAAAACCCCTTCGCCGTACCATAATCCTGTCTGCGCGATACTCTGTAATTCCACTGCCCACTGCAGCCATTTTTCATTCTTATCCATAATGTACCTTTCCTTCTCGGTGCTTTTCTCTTTGAAGCTATTCTCTGGCGTGCCGATTCCACGATCTCCTCGCCGGCATACATACGGACAAAGCTATGCCGCACATTTTCACCAGGTCTTTATTGTAAAAAATAATGTAAGCCTTGTCAACGGAAACACCTTGTGAACTCACGACAAACGCATGAATGTGTTTCCCAACTAAACCTATCGATTTTTAAAATTTTTACAAGTTCATAAGTTCATCCAGATATTTTTCCGGATTTGTTCCTATCGCATACCGTTTCTTT
>NZ_NFIR01000034.1:0-29603 GCF_002159465.1 Eubacterium sp. An3 | reverse complement strand
AGCGACTGGCGCACGAAGATGTTGAACGCCGTGGATAAATTCATGCCGAGTTCCGCAAACAGGGCGTCGGCCTGTGCCTTCAAATCCGCGTCCATGCGGATACTGATGTTTGTGGTATTCCCAGCCATAGTATCAACCCCTTTCTGCTGGTACTTTTAGTATATGCCATTTGCACGAAGAAAACAATACTTTGCACGAATATTTAACAGTAAATTCATTGAAGGAGGTCGCTGTATGAAACAGATTATTTTGCCCGTTACTATCCACCTGAATATCCGCCTGCCCCTTGCCCTGTTGCAGCCGGAACCGGCTGACGCGCCCACCGGCCCGGAGCCGGAGGCCCGTGCCTGCCAGGGCTGCTGCAACTGCGGCGGGTGTGGGAAGTGCCAGCATGAAGAAAAGCAAGCCTGAACCCGTCCCCGTCATGGACTACTGCCAGTACCGCAGAGCGCGGCGGCTGGTACATGAGTGCTGCAACTACGACGGCGGCAACTGTATCGCGCTGGACGATGGGGAGGAATGCGTCTGTGTCCAGTCCATTTCCTACTCCCTGTTGTGCCGGTGGTTCCGGGCGGCGGTGCTGCCGCTGGACAGGGAACTGGAAACGGCCCTGTTCCACCGCCTGGACGCCAAGCGGTGCGCCGTCTGCGGGGCGCTGTTCACCCCCGGCTCCAACCGGGCCAAATACTGCCCGGAATGTGCTGTTCAGGTACGCCGCCGCAAAGAGGCAGAACGACAGCGGAAAAGATATTACCTTTCTACGCATTTAGGAGCTGAAAAGCCCTTGTAAATCAAGGCTTTTTTCGAGGGTGTCGCTGGGGGCCTGATAGATTTATCCTCCGGCCCCCAAAACGGCCCTCTAAAGGCGTATAGCCCCCTGAAATAACCCCAAGGAGGAACCTATGTCAGACAATCGAAAATATTACTACCTGAAACTCAAAGAGAACTATTTTGACGATGACTCCATCGTGCTGCTGGAAAGTATGCAGGACGGTGTGCTGTACTCCAACATTCTGCTCAAGCTGTATCTGAAATCCCTGAAACACGGCGGGAGGCTCCAGCTTGACGAGAATATCCCCTACACGGCGCAGATGATCGCCACCATCACCCGCCAGCAGATTGGCACTGTGGAGAAGGCCTTGCAAATCTTCCTGAAGCTGGGCCTTGTGGAAGTGCTGGACAGCGGCACTTTTTACATGAGCAATATCGAACTGCTGATCGGCCAGTCCTCCACCGAGGCCGAGCGAAAGCGGGCGGCGAGGCTCCAAAACAAGGCTCTTTCCACGCCCCGGACAAACGGCGGACATTTGTCCGACATTCGTCCACCAGAGATAGAGATAGAGTTAGAGAAAGAGATAGAGATAAAGAGAGAGATAGAGAAGGGACGCTCCGCCCGCGCCTATGGCCGTTACCAGAATGTTTTCCTGACAGACGAGGAACTGGTAGACTTGCAGGCCAGCTTTCCCACCGTATGGGGCCAGTACATCGAAAAGCTGTCCGAGTATATGGCTTCTACCGGCAAGCGGTATCAGAGCCATGCCGCTACCATCCGGCGCTGGGCCAGTGAGGACGCGAAGAAAGCAGCCCCGCCCACCCGCAACCGTGATTACAGCGTAGAGGAGGATGAAACCGTATGATGGAGATTACCGCAGAAATCCGGGCGCTGATCGACAAGGCAGCCGCCGGTATGGAGCTGACCGGGGACGAGTACATAGACCCGGCAGACGGCCTCATTCACTGTAAGAAGTGCGGCGGCCAGAGGCAGACCGTTGTGCCATGCTTTGGGAAACCGGGCTACTTCATGCCCCGCTGTATCTGCCAGTGCCAGCGGGAGGCCGAGGAACAGCGCAAGGCCGCCGAGGAACGGCAGCGCCGCATGGAGCGCATCAAGCGCCGGAAAGCCCAGGGCTTGCAAGACCGCTATCTGTACGACTACACCTTTGCCAATGACAACGGCCAAAATCCCCTGATGGACAAGGCCCGCGCCTATGTAGAAAATTGGAAGGAGGCATACAAAAACAACACCGGCCTGCTGCTGTTTGGAGATGTGGGAACCGGCAAGTCCTTTTTCGCCGGTTGTATCGCCAACGCCCTGCTTGACCGAGATGTGCCGGTGCTGATGACGAACTTTCCCACCATCCTGAACCGCCTGACAGGGATGTTTTCCGAGGACAGGGCCGACTTTATCGCCAGCTTTGACGAGTACGAGCTGCTTATCATTGACGATTTGGGTGTGGAACGCAGCACCGAGTATGCGATGGAGCAGATGTTTTTCGTCATTGACAGCCGCTACCGCAGCCGCAGGCCCATGATCATCACCACCAACCTGAAGCTGGCCGAACTCAAAAACCCGCCTGACCTGGCCCACGCTCGTATCTATGACCGTATTCTGGAACGGTGCGCCCCGATCCTCTTTGCCGGGAAAAACTTCCGGGAGGAAAACGCCGGGGCCACCAAGCAGGCGGCGAAAGACATTGTAAACCGTAAGCATGAGTAATTTTGTGCCGGACGGCACAGCCCCGCCCGGAGAAAGGAGCGCCATGAGCGAAGAAACCCGTACCATGCAGACCGCAGACACCACCACTACCAGAGCGCCGGAGGACGCCCCCGCGCTGGTAAAGAAAATCGGCAAGACCACCTACAAGGTGCGCGTCCATTTCAGCCAGACCAGCACTGAAACCATGAGCGACAAAATCAAGCGTATGCTCAAAAACGAGATACAGCAGATGTGACCGGCTGATAAAGCCAGCCGCCTTGTGTTAAACTGATGATGGTACACACCAAAACTTTAGCCAAGGAGGACATGAAAATGCTGTACGAAGAAACGGAAAAGAAAGAGATTGAGAGGGTTTACGCGGTGTTTGCCGACTACATCCGGGAAAGCCCGTATCTGGAATGGTTCTGGTCTGACAAGCTGGGCTATCTGCTTCTGAAAATCGGCGCGGAGAAGCGGTATATTGCGGAGAATGTAATCATCTATACCGCCGAGCAGCTTGCCCGGATACTGTTTTCCGAAGTGTCGATGGATGTGTTGCAGATGACCGGCAACGACCACACTGAACAGACCGCCGACCCTCTGGAATTGGCCGAGATAAAGCGGCGCTGGCAACCCTTTCTTGAGCGGTTGCCGGAATACCAGACAGTTTGCGAAAAAATCCTTGCCGGGGAAAAGTAACCCCACCCGCCTGAGTGTCAGGAGCATGAAAGTGCTTCTGGCACTTTTTTGTAGCTTTTTTGTGAATTTGATTAAAAAGTCCTTGACAACTCGTTTCGGGCAAAACCGCAAAATCCATCCTGATTTCCTGCGGTGCGCGCCTTGCCGTGTTCGACATCGCGGAGCTGCGGGAGGTCACGGCCTACGACGAGCTGGAGCTGGATACCCTGGGAGACCGGAAAACCGCCTTGTTCTTGATTATGAGCGACACGGACGATAGCTTTAACTTCCTGATCTCCATGTGCTACACCCAGCTGTTCAATCTGCTCTGCGAAAAAGCGGACGATGTGTACGGCGGGCGGCTGCCGGTCCATGTGCGGTGCCTCATTGACGAGGCCGCCAATATTGGACAGATCCCTCGGCTGGAAAAGCTGGTTGCCACCATCCGAAGCCGTGAGATTTCCGCCTGCCTGGTGCTGCAAGCACAGTCCCAGCTCAAAGCTATCTACAAGGACAACGCCGATACCATCATCGGCAACATGGATACCTCCATCTTCCTGGGCGGCAAAGAGCCGACAACCCTCAAGGAGCTGGCCGCCGTGCTGGGCAAGGAGACCATCGACACCTACAACACCGGCGAGAGCCGGGGCCGCGAGACATCCCATTCTCTTAACTACCAAAAGCTCGGCAAAGAGCTTATGAGCCAGGATGAACTGGCCGTCATGGACGGCGGCAAGTGTATCCTCCAGCTGCGCGGTGTGCGGCCTTTCCTCTCGGACAAGTACGACATCACCAAGCACCCCAATTACCCGTACACCGCCGACGCGGACCCCAAGAACGCCTTTGACATCGAGGCGTTCCTGTCCACCCGGCTCAAGCTCAAGCCCAACGAGGTCTACGATGTGTATGAAGTAGACGCAGAGGGCGTGTAAATCTGTTCCGCTGTGAAAGACCTGCTAATAAAAGTCAAGTAGAAATTTCAGATTTTTAGGGAGGCGAAAAAATGCAATACAAAATCAAGCCGCTGAGCATCTCAAAATTAAAACGGCGGCCAGCCAGATGGTATAGAGTGTAAAAATCAGTCGTGCTCCAGGGATTCCAAGTAGGCTTTCACAGAAGCGTAGTAGATGCGCAGGAACTTGTTGGCAGAGGCCATCATGTAGACACGATATGGCTTGCCTTCAGAGCGTTTCTTGTCCATGAACTGGTACACCGGCTCGTCTATTGGAGCACATTGCAGGATGACGCTCATCACCAGAAAGAGCGTCCTGCGCAGTGAGGCAGATCCTCGCTTGGAAATGCTACGGCTACGGACATCTATTTGACCGGATTGGTAGGGCGGGGCGTCAATACCCGCAAAGGCAACCAACGCTTTTTTGGAATGAAAACGGCGTACATCGCCAATTTCAGCCAGGAGTTGAGGGCCGAGGGTTGGGCCAACACCAAACATCCCCATCACTACAGGATACTCCGGCAGAGAAGCTGCCAGGGATTGCATCTCCTGTTTGAGAGCAGCTAACGCGGAAGAAGTTGTCTGGAGTTGAGAAATGGCCTGTTCTACCAAAAGTTTTGCCGTATCCGTTTTCGGTATGACACCGAAGTGTCTGCAAGCAGAGGCATAAATATCCAGCGCCTTATCCTCGCTGAAATTGTAGCCGTGCTTTCTGCACCACTTCTGGTATTGGGTAGTAAAGGCCTTCTCAGACCGGCCACAAACGCACTCGCAATGCCAAAAAGTAGCGACAAAGTCCACCCACTTCTCGCTGCCATCGGCGCGGGGCGGACTGGTAAACAAGCGATTTGCGTCTGGGAAGGTGGTGTCCAGCAGGGAGATCAGGTTATTCTTCAGCATGGTCTGAACTTTGGAATACTGTTGGTACTGCCGGTAGCAGATTTTCAGCATGAGTCGGGTATCCTCCTCCGGGATATATCTCGGCAATGTGAGCCAGTGGTCAAGACCGTAGTTGGCCAGCTTTACGGCATCCTTTTTGTCGGTTTTGGCCCGTCTTAAACTGTTGTTTCCGTAGTCATGCACCAGCATTGCATTGACTACCGAGACATAAAGGCCCGCGTCGTGGAGCAGCCAGGCCACCGGAGCATGGTAATTACCCGTGGATTCCATCACCACACGGGTCTCGCCGTCCAGGCTTTTGAGCAGTCCTGCCAGCTCGCTCAGTTCATTGGCGGTGTGACGTACTTCAAAGGGTGAAACCACTACCTCTCCGAAGGGCCGCATGACTGCAATCATGCTCTTACCCTTGGAAACATCGATGCCAACGCAGTTCATTCACATTCCTCCAATACAAAGAATCTGCAACCGGAATCCATCTTTTCTCGCTGCCGATTCAATCTATTGTGTGACACGAACTCTCCGACATCCGGTGGTTCAACCTGCTTAAATCGAACGCTGCAACGAGAGGATGGCTAACAGTCTTTCACACGGACATACAAGCCCAAGGAGTGATTGGTCAGCCAGTTGCTCCTCTCATTGTAGCTTAGGCACGAGATGGAGGGAAAGCCGGACTGGCTGTCCGGCTTTCCTGTCCAAATTTATTGTAATAGGAGTGATCTTATCTACCCGCCTCAACCGCCCCGGATGGGGCCATCGGCGTACAAAGCGGACAATCACCAAAAAATAATGAAAAAAGGAGGACAGCCGGAATCAGGCCCCGGAAACCGGGTGCCGATTGTTCCGGCTTTTGTATGCCTATGAATGACTAAATCAAACTTTTCAAATGATTCCGGCTAACTATAATTTATGGCATTTTTCAATCAGGCTATCACCGTTCTTCAGACCCTCGTTATCGCTCTGGGCGCTGGTCTCGGCATCTGGGGTGTCATCAACCTGCTGGAAGGTTACGGCAACGACAACCCCGGTGCGAAGTCCCAGGGCATGAAGCAGCTCATGGCTGGCGCTGGCGTCGCCGTGGTCGGCATGGTCCTCGTACCCCTGCTCTCCAGCCTGTTCACCGTCTGATCGCTCCCGTCGTTAAGCTGTCATAAGAAATCCTTGCCGCCCCTGCCCCCAAGCGGGGGCGGCTGAAAGGAGGTTGACACCGTATGGATTTCTTACTCGATGCCCTTACTGACTGGCTCAAGGAAATGTTGGTAGGCGGCATTATGAGCAACTTATCGGGGATGTTCGATAGCGTGAACCAGCAGGTCGCAGACATTGCGACACAGGTGGGCCAGACCCCTCAGGGCTGGAACGGGAGTATTTTCAGCATGATCCAAAATCTCTCCAACTCCATCATGGTGCCGATTGCTGGCGTGATCCTGGCTATCGTGATGACGCTGGAGCTGATTCAGATGATTACCGACAAGAACAACCTGCATGATGTGGACACCTGGATGATCTTCAAATGGGTGTTCAAATCTGCCGCTGCCATCCTCATCGTCTCAAACACCTGGAACATCGTGATGGGCGTGTTTGACGCAGCTCAAAGTGTGGTGGCGCAGGCGGCGGGCATCATCGGTTCCGACGCTTCCATCGACATCTCCTCTGTCATGACCGATATGGAGTCCCGGCTGATGGATATGGACCTGGGGCCGCTGTTCGGCCTGTGGTTCCAGTCGCTCTTTATCGGCATTACCATGTGGGCGCTTTACATTTGTATCTTTATCGTGATTTATGGCCGTATGATTGAGATTTACCTTGTGACCTCGGTGGCTCCCATCCCTATGGCCACCATGATGGGCAAGGAATGGGGCGGTATGGGCCAGAACTATCTGCGCTCGTTGATCGCCCTGGGCTTCCAGGCATTTCTCATCATCGTCTGTGTGGCGATCTACGCCGTGCTGGTGCAGAGTATTGCCACCGAATCCGACATCATTATGGCCATCTGGAGCTGCGTGGGCTATACGGTCCTGTTGTGCTTTACGCTCTTTAAGACCGGCAGCCTCGCAAAATCCGTTTTCAATGCACATTAACCAGGAAGGAGGTAATCCCTTTGGCTTATGTACCCGTACCCAAGGATCTTACGAAAGTCAAAACCAAGGTCGCGTTCAACTTAACCAAGAGGCAGCTTGTCTGCTTCGGCGGCGGTGCGCTGATCGGCGTACCGCTTTTCTTCCTGCTCCGGGGGCCTGTGGGAAACAGCGTGGCTGCCATGTGTATGATGCTGGTCATGCTGCCCTTCTTCATGCTGGCGATGTATGAAAAACACGGTCAGCCCCTGGAAAAGATCGTGGGCAATATCATCAAGGTGGCCGTCATCCGGCCCAAGGAGCGCCCGTATCAGACCAACAACTTCTATGCCGTTTTGGAACGGCAGGAAAAACTCGACAAGGAGGTGTATGACATTGTTCACGGTAATCAAAAGCTGGCTGCACCGGCTGTTCGGAAAAGACGAAAAGACCGCGCAGCCGGTTAATCAGAAAAAGATGAAAAAGCTGTCCCGCGCCGACAGAAAGCAGATCGAGGCTGCCATTGCCCGTGCCAATCGCACAGACAAAAAGAAAAAATCGGCTCAGGACAGTATCCCCTATGAACGGATGTGGCCGGACGGCATCTGCCGTGTGGCAGGCAGCCGCTACACAAAGACCATCCAATTCCAGGACATCAACTATCAGCTCTCGCAGAACGAGGACAAGACAGCGATCTTCGAGGGCTGGTGCGATTTCCTCAACTACTTCGACAGCTCCATTCAGTTCCAGCTGTCCTTTTTGAACCTGGCAGCCTCTGAGGAGACCTTTGCCCGCGCCATCAACATTCCTCTCCAGGGGGATGATTTTGACAGCATCCGGGTGGAGTACACCACCATGCTGCAAAACCAGCTGGCAAGAGGCAACAACGGTCTTATCAAGACCAAGTACCTGACTTTCGGCATCGACGCCGACAGCCTCAAGGCCGCCAAGCCCCGTCTGGAGCGCATTGAGACCGACATTCTCAACAACTTCAAACGCCTGGGCGTGGCCGCCGAGACCCTGGACGGCAAGGCGCGGCTGGCACAGCTTCACGGCATTTTCCACATGGATGAACAGGTGCCGTTCCGCTTTGAATGGGACTGGCTGGCTCCGTCCGGTCTGTCCACCAAGGATTTCATCGCGCCGTCCGGCTTCGAGTTCCGCACCGGCAAACAGTTCCGTATGGGTAAAAAATACGGGGCTGTTTCTTTTTTGCAGATCCTCGCCCCGGAGCTGAATGACCGGATGCTGGCGGATTTTCTGGATATGGAAAGCTCTCTGATCGTCAGCCTGCATATCCAGTCCGTAGATCAGATCAAGGCCATCAAGACGGTCAAGCGGAAAATCACCGACCTGGATAAATCCAAAATTGAGGAACAGAAAAAAGCCGTCCGCGCCGGATATGACATGGACATCATTCCCTCCGACCTTGCCACCTACGGTGCCGAGGCCAAGAAGCTCTTGCAGGATTTGCAGAGCCGAAACGAGCGAATGTTCCTTGTGACCTTCCTGGTGCTGAACACGGCGGACAATCCCCGGCAGCTGGGCAACAATGTGTTCCAGGCCAGTTCCATCGCACAGAAGTACAACTGCCAGCTGACAAGGCTTGACTTCCAGCAGGAAGAAGGGCTGATGTCTGCGCTGCCCTTGGGCCTCAATCAGATCGAGATTCAGCGGGGGCTGACCACCAGTTCCACGGCTATCTTTGTTCCGTTCACCACCCAGGAGCTTTTCCAGAACGGCAAAGAGGCGCTGTACTACGGTATCAACGCCCTGTCCAACAACCTCATCATGGTGGACCGCAAGCTGCTGAAAAACCCCAATGGACTGATTCTCGGCACCCCTGGTTCCGGCAAGTCCTTCAGCGCCAAGCGCGAGATCGCCAACTGTTTCCTGCTCACCAATGATGACATCATTATCTGCGACCCGGAGGCCGAGTACGCGCCCTTGGTGGAGCGCCTGCATGGGCAGGTCATCAAGATTTCGCCCACCAGCAGCAATTACATTAACCCTATGGATTTGAACCTGGACTACTCGGACGATGAAAGTCCGCTGTCTCTCAAGTCCGACTTCATCCTGTCTCTGTGCGAGCTGATCGTAGGCGGCAAAGAGGGCTTGCAGCCGGTTCAGAAAACCATCATTGACCGCTGTGTGCGGCTGGTGTATCAGGACTATCTCAATGACCCCCGCCCGGAGAATATGCCCATCCTGGAGGACCTCTACAACCTGCTGCGGGCGCAGGACGAGAAAGAGGCGCAGTACATCGCCACGGCGCTGGAAATCTATGTGACCGGCTCCCTCAATGTGTTTAACCATCAGAGCAATGTGGACATCAACAACCGTATCGTCTGCTACGACATCAAGGAGCTGGGCAAGCAGCTGAAAAAGATCGGTATGCTGGTGGTCCAGGACCAAGTGTGGAACCGCGTTACCATCAACCGTGCTGCCCACAAATCCACCCGTTACTACATCGACGAGATGCACCTGCTGCTGAAAGAGGAACAGACCGCCGCCTACACGGTGGAGATTTGGAAGCGGTTCAGAAAATGGGGCGGCATCCCCACCGGCATCACGCAGAATGTCAAAGACTTGCTTTCTTCCCGCGAGGTGGAGAACATCTTTGAGAACTCCGACTTCGTGTATATGCTCAACCAGGCGGGCGGGGACCGGCAGATTCTCGCCAAGCAGCTGGGCATTTCCCCTCACCAGCTTTCCTATGTGACCCACTCCAGCGAGGGCGAGGGCCTGCTGTTCTATGGCTCCACGATCCTGCCTTTCGTGGACCATTTCCCCAAGAACACCGAGCTGTACCGCATTATGACCACCAAACCCCAGGAACTGAAAAAGGAGGATGAATGACCATGAAACCCAACACCGAACTGAATACCATGATGTTTTTTGACGATGCCCTGGAGGGTGAGCGCACCCAGCTGCTCACCGAGCTGGCCGATGCCGTCAGCGAGACCCGCACGGCGGCGGATCAGGCTGCGGAGCTGAACGAGGACGGCGAAGCGGGCCTGCTGCGCCTGACGGAAATCTGGTGCGCCATGAACGGCGTCCCGGCCATCGTCATCTTCGAGGGCGGGCAGTCCGAGCTGCTGGCCAATGTGGTGGCGCAGATCTACGCCCATCTGCTTCAGCACCCCTCCCGTGACCCTGTGGGGCTGGCCGTCTATGTGGAGCTGCGCTACATGACGGCCTCCCTCATGTTGGGGGAATGGTTTGAATAAGGAACCGCGCCTGCGCTTTACGGACGAGGAACGGGCTGACCCGGCTCTGGAGAAGCCCATCCGTAAGGCGGACAAGGCCGCCGCCAAAGCAGACAAGGCGCAGGCCAAAATCCCGAAAAAACAGATCCGGCAAAAGACGGTGGACCCGGAGACCGGCAAAGTGACCACCAAGCTGGTGCTGGAGGACAAGAAGAAGCCGCCCTCCAAATTGTCCCATGCGGTGCGGGATACCCCCGCCAATGCCGCTCTGGGGAAGCTCCACAAGGAAATCCGGGAGACCGAACAGGACAATGTGGGCGTGGAGAGCGCCCACAAGTCCGAGGAGGCTGCCGAGACCGGCGTTAGGCTTGCACGGGAAGGCTACCGCAGCCACAAGTTGAAGCCCTACCGCAAGGCGGCCCAGGCCGAGCAGAAGCTGGAGAAGGCCAATGTGAACGCCTTGTATCAGAAGTCCCTGCGGGAAAATCCCCAGCTTGCCAGCAACCCCATCTCCCGCTGGCAGCAGAAACAGGCCATCAAAAAGGAATACGCTGCCGCCAAGCGCGCCGGTCAAGCTGTCGGGAACACCGCCAAGACTGCGGAGGCCACCGGCATGGCGGCCAAGGCGGTCAAGGAGAAAGCCCAGCAAGCGGGCGCGTTTGTCATGCGCCACAAAAAGGGCTTTTTGATTGCGGGTGCGATCTTCCTGCTGGTCTGTATGCTGCTCAACACCATGTCCTCCTGCTCCATGATGGCGCAGAGTATCGGTTCCGTGGTGTCCGGCACCACCTACCCGTCGGATGATCCTGAGCTGGTGGCGGTGGAGGCCGACTACGCTGCCAAAGAAACGGCGCTGCAAGCCGAGATCGACAACATCGAAAGCAGCCATCCGGGGTATGACGAGTACCGCTATGACCTGGATATGATCGGGCATGACCCCCATGAGCTGGCAGCCTACCTGTCCGCCGTGCTGCAAGGCTATACCCGGCAGAGCGCCCAGGCCGAGCTGGAGCGCGTGTTCGACGCACAGTATGAACTGACGCTTACCGAGGAAGTGGAGATACGATACCGCACCGAAACTTCCACGGACCCCGTGACCGGCGAGACGACCACCGAGGAAGTCCCGTATGAGTATTACATTCTGAATGTGAAGCTCACCAGCAAGCCCATATCTTCCGTGGCTTCGGAGCTGCTAACCCCGGAACAGCTGGAAATGTACCAGGTGTACCGGCAGACGCTGGGCAACAAGCCGCTGATCTTCGGCGGCGGCTCCCCGGATACGAGCAACTCCGAGGACCTGACCGGCGTGGTATTCGTCAACGGCACCCGCCCCGGCAATCAGGCCGTGGTGGACATAGCCAAAAGTCAGGTGGGCAATGTGGGCGGTCAGCCCTACTGGAGCTGGTACGGCTTCAATTCCCGTGTGGAATGGTGCGCCTGCTTCGTGTCCTGGTGCTACGGCCAGATGGGGCTGTCCGAGCCGCGCTTTGCCGCCTGCCAGTCCCAGGGTATTCCGTGGTTCCAGTCTCACGGACAATGGGGCGGGCGTGATTACGCCAATATCGCCCCCGGCGACGCCATCTTCTTTGACTGGGACCTGGATGGCAGCGCCGACCATGTGGGCCTTGTGGTCGGCACAGACGGCAGCCGGGTCTACACCGTGGAGGGCAATTCTGGCGACGCCTGCAAGATCAAGAGTTATTCCCTGTCCTACGAGTGCATCAAGGGCTACGGCCTGATGAACTGGTAAGGCCGATTTATGAGAAAAGGAGTGATTGAAATGGCTAAGAACAAAATCCAGCGCATTGACCAGGAGATTGCCAAGGTCCGCGAGAAGATCGCGGAGTACCAGGACAAGCTGAAAACCCTGGAGGCGCAGAAAACCGAGGCGGAGAACCTGGAAATCGTTCAGATGGTGCGCGCCCTGCGGCTGACCCCGGAGCAGCTGAACGCCATGCTCTCCGGTGGTACGGTCCCTGGCATGGCCGCTGCCTCCGCCAACTACAACGAACAGGAGGATACCGACCATGAAGAATAAGAAAATTTTCAAAACCCTTTCGGCCCTCTGCGCCGCCCTGGTGCTGATGATGGGCCTTTCCGTGACTGCCTTTGCCCAGGGAACGGAAGAACTTCCGGCGGAGGATGCCACCAACGACAGCAATGTGGTCGTGGAGGAAACCGAGGACAGTCCGGCCCTGACCCCGGATGGCAACGCCGCCCTGGTGGATGATTTCGGCGACAACAAGCAGCTCATCACCGTCACCACCAAGGCAGGCAACTACTTCTACATCCTCATTGACCGGGCCAACGAGGACAAGGAAACCGCTGTCCACTTCTTAAACCAGGTGGACGAGGCGGACCTGATGGCGCTGATGGAGGACGGTCAGACCACCCAGGAGCAGCCCGCCACCTGTACCTGTACGGAGAAATGTGTGGCCGGTGCGGTGAATACGGCCTGCCCGGTGTGTGCCACCAATATGAGCGCCTGCACGGGTAAGGAGCCGGAACCGGAGACCCCGGAAGAAACCCCGGAACCGGAAGAACCGGCGCAGAAACCCGCAGGACTGAATCCGGCCATTCTTTTGGCGGTGCTGGCTCTGATGGGTGGCGGCGGCGCTTTTGCCTACTTTAAGCTGGTAAAAAGCAGACCCAAGACCAAGGGCAACGACAATTTGGACGATTATGACTACGGCGAGGATGATACCGATCAGGAGGACGAGGACTCCTGGGAGACCGAGGAATCTGACGAGCCGGACGCTGACGGGGGCGGCGACGAGGAAAGCGAGGACAAGACGGTTTGACCCGCTTCACCGACAGCCCCTATGAACGCATGATGACACGCAGGCCGGAGGGCGGGAAGGAAACTTCCCGTCCTCCTACTTTATCTCCCGGCCACCCCTGTTATGGCTGCGGAAATTACCGTGACGGTCAGCCCTGCGTGGGATTCTGCCACCGGCAGCTGACCGCATGGCTGCGGGAAAGGAGGATGAAAAACCATGAAGCTGGTGATCGCTGAGAAACCGTCCGTTGCCCAAAGTCTGGCCGCCGTGATTGGGGCCACCGCCCGCAAGGACGGCTATCTGGAGGGCGGCGGCTGGCGGGTCAGCTGGTGTGTGGGCCATCTGGCTGGTCTGGCCGACGCCGACGCTTATAACCCGGACTACGCCAAGTGGCGCTATGACGATCTGCCCATTCTGCCGGAACCCTGGCAGATGGTGGTGAGCAAGGACAAGAAGAAACAGTTTGATGTGCTGAAGCAGCTGATGAACGCCCCGGATGTGACCGAAGTGGTAAACGCCTGCGACGCCGGACGCGAGGGGGAGCTGATCTTCCGCAGCGTCTATGAGCTGGCGGGCTGCCAGAAGCCCATGAAGCGGCTCTGGATTTCCTCAATGGAGGATTCCGCCATCCGGGAGGGCTTTGCAAACCTGCGCCCCGGTGCAGACTATGACGGCCTGCGGGATGCGGCCCTCTGCCGCGCCAAAGCGGACTGGCTGGTGGGTATCAATGCCACCCGGCTGTTTTCCGTGCTGTACCACCGGACCCTCAACATCGGACGTGTCATGTCCCCGACGCTGGCCCTCATTGTCCAGCGAGAAGCCGAGATCGACACCTTCAAGCCGGTGCCATTCTACACGGTCACACTGGAGCTGCCCGGTTTCACCGTTTCCGGGGAGCGCATGGCAGACAAGGCTGCCGCCCAACAGCTGAAAACGGCCTGCCAAGGTGCGGCTGCCACAGTGAAAAAAGTGGGGCGCAAAAACAAATCCGAGAAGCCGCCCGCCCTCTATGACCTGACCACCCTCCAACGGGACGCCAATCGGCTGCTGGGGTTCACCGCCCAGCAAACCCTGGACTACCTGCAAAATTTGTATGAAAAGAAGCTCTGTACCTACCCTCGGACGGACAGCCGCTATCTGACTTCGGATATGGCGGCGAGTCTACCGGAGCTGGTCCAGCTCACTGCCGGGGCGATGCCCTTTTCCAATGGCATGGAGATTGCCTGCAATGCCGCCCAGATTGTCAACGACAAGAAAGTGACCGACCATCATGCAGTGATCCCTACCCGCAACCTCCAGGGCGCGGACCTGTCCGGCCTGCCGGTGGGCGAAAAGGCGGTGCTGGAGTTGGTGGCTCTGCGCCTGCTGTGCGCCGTGGCCCAGCCCTATACCTTTGCGGAAACCGCCGTTGTTGTCGAGTGCGCCGGAGCGGAGTTTACTGCCAAAGGCCGCACAGTGAAAAATTACGGCTGGCGGGCGCTGGACGCTGCCTATCGCGCAGGGCTGAAGAATGTGGAGCAGGACAAAGAACCCGAGGACAAGGCTCTGCCTGAGCTGTCTGAAGGTCAGACGCTGCCCCTTTCTGGTGCTACCGTCAAGGAGGGCAAGACCACCCCGCCCAAGCACTTCACCGAAGATACGCTACTCTCCGCAATGGAGACTGCCGGGAAGGACGATATGCCGGAGGATGCCGAGCGCAAGGGCCTGGGGACCCCGGCCACCCGCGCCGGGATTCTGGAAAAGCTGGTTTCCACCGGCTTTTTGGAGCGCAAAAAGAGCAAGAAAACCGTGCAGCTCATGCCATCCCATGACGCGGTATCCCTTATCACCGTGTTGCCGGAGCAGCTGCAATCGCCCCTTCTGACTGCTGAGTGGGAGTACCGGCTGGGTGAGATCGAGCGTGGCGAGCTGGCCCCGGAGGATTTCATGGCTGGGATTAGTGCCATGCTCAAAGAACTTGTGGGAACCTATCAAGCTATCAAGGGAACGGAGTATTTGTTCAGCCCTTCCCACGAAGTGGTGGGCAAATGCCCCCGCTGTGGCGGAGAGGTTGCAGAAATGCAAAAAGGCTTCTTCTGTCAGACAGAATCTTGCAAATTTGCAATTTGGAAAAACAACAAGTGGTGGGAGATGAAGCACAAGCAACCTACCAAAGCCATCGTAACGGCACTGCTCAAAGATGGCCGCGCTCATGTGAGGGGCTTGTACTCCGAGAAAACCGGCAAGACCTACGATGCCACTGTGGTGTTGGCGGATGATGGGCAGTACGCCAACTTCAAGCTGGAGTTTGACCAGCAGAAAGGTGGCAAACGATGAAGCTCTCACGCTATGAACAGGAAACCATCATCCTCTACAACCAGGCCGAAGCCACCGCCGAGGTCTATACCCATGACCCCCGGCTGCTGGAGAAGCTGCGGCGACTGGCAGAGAAATACCCGGACCAGATTGTGAAAAAGGACCGCCAGACCTTTCTCGTTCCCAAACGCTGTGTGTCCGTCCGGGAACCTTACAGCGCCGAGCGCCGTAAGGCAGCCAGTGAACTGGCCAAGGCTGCCGGATACAGGCCGCCCACCCCCAAGAAAGGCAATGAGTAAGCATGGCTGAAAGTGTCTTTGAGGCTGTCAAGCAGTCCATCACCGTCCGAGAAGCAGCGCAGATGTACGGAATCGAGGTCAACCGGAGCGGCATGGCCTGTTGTCCCTTCCACGATGACAAAAATCCCAGCATGAAGCTGAACGAGGAATATTTTTATTGCTTTGGCTGCGGAGCCACCGGCGATGTGATTGACTTCACAGCGAGGCTCTACAATCTGTCCCCCAAAGAGGCCGCCGAGAAGCTGGCCCAGGATTTTGGCCTGGCTTATGACAGTCAGGCCCCTCCCCGGCGACGCCATGTCCGCCAGAAATCCGAGGCGCAGAAATTCAAGGAGGACCGAGACCATGCCTTTCGTGTCCTGGCCGACTACTTTCATTTGCTCCGCAAGTGGGAAACGGACTACACACCCAAAACACCGGAGGAAAATCCACATCCCCGATTCATGGAGGCAATCCAGAAAAAGGACTATGTGGGCTATCTGCTGGATTTTTTTCTGGAGAACAGCCCGGAGGAGCAAAAGCTGTGGATTGCCGAACATCAATCAGAAATAGCCAAATTGGAAAGGAGAGTGAAATTCATGGCTGATAAGACCACCAATCGAGAACGGTTACAAGAGATCACAGCGGGCATTGAACAGGGTATCAAGGAACTGTTTGAGAGCGAGAAGTATATGCGCTATCTGTCCGTCATGTCCAAGTTCCACCGCTACTCCGTCAACAACACCATGCTCATCTATATGCAGCGCCCGGACGCCACCCTGGTGGCCGGGTTCAACAAGTGGAAAAATCAGTTTGAGCGCCATGTGAAAAAGGGTGAGCATGGTATCACCATCATTGCCCCCACGCCCTACAAAAAGAAGATCGAGGAAATGAAGCGCGACCCGGATACTCATGCACCCATCCTGGACGCGGATGGCAAGGCGGTCATGGAGGAAAAAGAAATTGAAATCCCCATGTTCCGTCCGGTGAAGGTGTTCGATGTGAGCCAGACGGACGGAAAGCCCCTGCCAGAGCTGGCCTCCAGCCTGTCCGGGACGGTGCCGCACTATGAGGCTTTCATGGAAGCTCTGCGCCGCTCGGCTCCGGTTCCCATCGAGTTTGAGCCGATGGCCGAGAACATGGACGGCTATTTCTCCTCTGACCAGCAGCGGATCGCCATCCGGGAAGGCATGAGCGAGGTGCAGACTGTTTCCGCCGCTGTCCATGAGACCGCGCACAGTAAGCTCCACGACCCCAAAAAGTACGAAGCGGAGCCGACCTGGAAGATCGTGATGGTGAGCGAGGGCGGCACCAAGCATGACTTCCGTCTGGACTTCGCCACCGAAGCAGAGGCGGAACAGGCCGCCGCCGAGGAAGGCTGGCGCTATGTGGACGAGAATCGGTTTGAGTGGCGGTTGGAAGTGGAGGAAGATCTGACGGCGGTGAAACAGGCCGCCAAGAACCGCAACACCGAGGAAGTGGAGGCCGAGAGCATTTCTTATGCGGTTTGCCAGTATTTCGGCATCCAGACCGGCGAGAACAGTTTTGGCTACATCGCTTCCTGGTCGAAGGACAAGGAGCTGAAGGAGCTGCGGGCCAGTCTGGAGACCATCAACAAGACTTCCTGCGAGCTGATTAACGACATCGAGCGCAACTACAAGGAAATCTGCAAGGAGCGCGGCATTGACCTGACTGCCGCCACGGAACCGCAGCAGGACTCTATCGAGCAGCTGGCAGCAGACATCGACCAGTTCACTTTCGATTATGACCCTTATGAGTATCGGAACAATGCAGATAGCCGTGAGGACGCACTGCACGAACTGACTGCCACACTCCGAAGCGGAGATGCCAGCGGTGTACGCGAATGGCTCCAGAATATCGTGAACGAGGATGAACCGGATGAAACCACCCAAAAAGCTGCCGAGCTTATGGGACGCTTGGATCAGCTGGTGCCGATGACTGAACCGGAACAGCTGACCGAGCCGGAAAATACCGAAAGTGTCCAGCCCAGCGCCGAGTACCGGGAGGCCCTGTTGGTGCTGGATGATACCAGCTACCTTCATGTTCAGCCCTGCGACACCGGCTGGGACTACACGCTCTACGATGTGGCAACCATGAAGCAGATGGACGGCGGCCAGTTGGACGGGCCGGATATGGGCCGTTCCACAGCGGTTAGCCATATCTGCGAGGACCTGGGGATGGGCGGCAAGTCCATCAAGTATGCGCCGCTGTCCATGATCGAGACTTTGCAGGAGGCGGCTTACCACCAGATGCAGGAACAGGTCAGCCAGCAGACCACAGAAGCTGCCGCCACCCAGCTGCCGGATGCCCAGGAGCAGGCGTTGGACGAGTATCCCATGCCGGACCCGGCACTGACTCAGGATGATCTGGAGAAATGCGGCTACCTGGACGGTGACCTTCTGCCCCTCTCCAAAGAGCGAGCCTATGAGCTGATGGAGCGAGACCTGACCGTTTATATCGTCCAGGAGGGTGAAAACCCGGAAATGGCCTTTGACACTGCCGACCTGGACGCCCATGACGGTATCTTTGCTGTGTCCCGCGAGGAATGGGAGCAAAGCCCGGACTTTCACGAAAAAGTTTTGGAACGACAGGATCGGCAGTTGGAACGGGAACAGGCGTTTCTTTCCCATGAGGGAAATTGTTTTGCTATTTATCAGGTGAGCAAGGATGACCCGCAGAATGTGCGTTTTATGAATCTGGATTGGCTGCAATCGCACAATCTGTCCGTAGAGCGGAGTAACTATGACCTTATCTATACCGCCCCTCTGGACGGTTCCGGCAGCACTATGGAGCAGCTGGAAAGGCTGTATGAGCAGTTCAATCTGCAAAAGCCGGTGGATTTTCACAGCCCGTCTATGAGCGTCAGTGACATCGTTGCCATCAAGCAGAATGGTCAGGTATCCTGTCATTACTGCGACAGTGTTGGTTTCACCCAGGTGCAAGGTTTCTTGCCGGAAAATTCGCTGAGAAATGCGGAAATGACGGTGGAAGATGATTACGGCATGATCGACGGTATCATCAATAACGGCCCAAAGGAGCCGACAGTGGCCCAGCTGGAACAACAGGCCCGCAGTGGTCAGCCCATTTCTCTTATGGACTTGGCAGCAGCCGTCCATCGAGAGGAACGGGAAAAGAAAAAGTCCGTAATGGAGCAGCTGAAAAGCCAGCCCAAGACGGAACACAAAAAGACAGCGCAAAAAAAGAGCGCGGAAAGGGAGCTTTGATATGAACAACTTCACCTTTGAGGAAACGAACCTTCTTTGCATCTACAACACCGGCAGCCGCACCGGGCTGATCGACGCTCTGACGGAGATGCGCGGTGAGCTTTCGCCGGAGGAAGCCGAGCTGCGGGAACTGACGGACAGCGCCCTGGGTAAACTCCAAGCTATGAACGACACCGAGTTTGCCGAACTGGAGCTGTACCCAGATTTCGACGAGTAAAAAACACACATAAAGACCTGATGGGACGGCCTGATATGCCGTCCCATTTCTATTCAACATGAAGGGAGGACAGAAAACCATGCCATCCAAAGCTGAATTTTACCGGCAGATGGCCGAACAGGTATCGACCCAGCTTGTAGGCAGCTGGAAGGAGTGGACGGCTTTTCTCACCACCGCCGCCCGCCTTTATAAATACCCATTCCACGAGCAAATGATGATTTACGCCCAGCGCCCGGATGCCACCGCCTGCGCCGAGTATGACCTGTGGAATGAAAAAATGGGACGGTATGTGCGCCGTGGCTCCAAGGGTATTGCCCTGGTGGACGATTCCGGCGACAAGCTTCGCCTGCGCTATGTGTTCGATATTTCCGATACCGGCACCCGTGAACATTCCCGTACACCCTGGTTGTGGCAGCTGGAAGAACAGCACATTGGGCCTGTGTCGGCCATGCTGGAGCAAAACTACGGCGTTGCCGGTGACAATCTCGCCCAGCAGCTCACGGATGTAGCCGGAAAGCTGGCGAGTGAGTATTGGGACGATCATCAGAGAGATTTCCGCTATATCGTTGACGGTTCGTTCCTGGCGGAGTACGATGATTACAACATCGAAGTCCAATTTAAGTCCGCCGCCACCGTCAGTATCGCCTATGCCCTGATGTCTCGCTGTGGGCTGGATACGGAACAATATTTCCAGCATGAGGACTTCATGCCGATTTTCGATTTCAATACCCCGGCCACGGTTGGGGCGTTGGGCGCGGCGGTCAGCCAGATTAACCAGCAGGTTTTGCGGCAGATCGGCGTCACCATCCAGATCTATGAGCGCGAGCAACTCGCGGAAAGGAGCGTTACACATGGAGAACAGCCTGACTTACACGATGAACGGAGATTATCAGATTCCCGACCTGAAGCTGACCGAACAGCCGGAGAAGCCCCTGGGCAAGTACGGCAGGATGCGGAAAGCGTACCTGAAGGAACACCGGCCCCTGATTTACAATCAGCTGCTGCTGACCGAGAAGCTGTACCCGCACCTCATCGAGATCGACGAGACAGCGCAGAGCCGTCTGGAGCAGATGATGCCCCAGCTGGCGAAAGACGCGGGCGCGACGGAGCAGCTGAAAGCCAGCGACCCGATGCGCTGGGTGGGCCTGATGAACACCTGCAAAGCACAGGCCGAGGAGATTCTGATGGCGGAGCTTATTCACAGCTGAGTTTCTTCCTCTCCGAAGCAGAACAAATCAGAATCATAGATGAAGCAGAGAATGTGAAAACATCCTCTGCTTTTTCTTTTGCCCAGGCTGACATCGACCATGTGCTGCGGCTGGGCGGCAACACCTATCGCCAGAGAGAGCGCATTGTCGCGGCCTTTGAGGAGCAGAAGTCCACCACCGAGATCGCAGACACCCTGAAAACCCTGTACCATGGCGGCAACGGGATTGGCAGCATCACTGCATGGTATGCCGAGGATGGAATCCATCTTTCCCACGGCAAAACTGCCCGTTACGATAAGTCCGCCCAGGTCATTTCCTGGGAGAGTGCCGCTGAGCGTATCGGCCAGCTTTTGCAGGACGGCCAGTTTGCCACCAATGTGGAGCTGGCTGAGGCTGCGGGCTATGAACGCTCCCTCCTCGCGGAAAAGTTCTGGAATCTGTACCACGATTTCAGCGAGGAAGCCAGAGAAGCTGGGTATCTGCCCATCCTTTCCAACAATCCGGGGCGCGGTTTCCCGGAGGAATCTGCATGGCTCACCGAACAGCTGAAAAGCCCGGAGTTTCGCCAGAACCTTGCGGAAGAATATGCTGCCTTCTGGACGGCCTACCAGCAGGATCGGGATTTGCTGCGCTTCCACTACCATAAACCCAAAGAAATTTGGGAGAACCTGCAAGATCTGTCCTTGCCTCGCACCACCTTTACCTCTCAGTTGACGGAAGTACCTTCGGTCAAGCAGTTTATCTCTGAGGACGAGATCGACGCCGCCATGACCAGAGGCAGCGGATTTGAGGGCGGTAAGGGCCGAGTTTTCACCTTTTTCCAGGAACCCCATACGGATAAGGAAAAGGTGGATTTTCTCAAACATAAGTATGGTATTGGCGGTCACTCCCATGCCCTGTCCGGTGCAATGAAAAGCGATGAAAGCCACGACGGAAAAGGTCTGCACTACAAAAAAGACGGCTGCCCGGATGTGCATTTCACCTGGGAGAAAGTCGCCAAACGGATTACCGACCTGATCCAGAAGGGACGCTATCTCACAGAACAGGAACAGGCGGAGTATGACAAAATCCAGGCAGAAAAGGCCCTGGCGGAAGAAGATGCCCTGCAAGCCCAGCAGCCGGACCCGGCTGTGTGGGAATACAACGGCGTCAAGGAGCGCCACCCGGATGATATAATCCTCTACCAAATGGGGGATTTTTTTGAGCTGTACGGTGAGGACGCCAAAACTGCTGCTGCGGAACTGGACCTCAATCTCACGACCCGCGCTATCCCCGGCGGTGGCCGTGTGGAAATGTGCGGCTTTCCGGCAAACCGGCTGGAGCAGGTTGTGGAACAGCTGCGGGATAAGCATGATGTGACCATTTCCGCTGTCCCGAAGGGCGGCAGGGAGCGGCAGGAGTATTCCATGCCCTCTATCGACCATGAGGCGGAACAGCACATCAATGCCCAGGAAGCGGAGTTTGGCGCAGACGGGACCAGAGTATTTCAGGAGACCGAAGCAGCCGCAGCCCCTACGATTCGAGAACTGCATGAGCAATACAAGCCCATTGTACTTGCCGCTGTTATGGAAGATGTGCCATATCGCAATGCCTGCGGTCACAGTGACCATGAGAACGCCGTGATCGAGGGCAATGCCGCTATTCGCCGTGCTGTCCTGGGATCTGGCAACATGGAGCTGCTCCGCCTCTATTCCGACACACCGGAGTTCCGCCAGCGCCTTCATCGAGAAATCATCGACGAGACCTATCCCAAGCTCCATGAGCTGCTGCACCCTCTCACGGACAATGACATCGACAAGGCTATCCAGGACTGGAACGGCAAAATCGAAAGTAAACACGCCGTTGTCCGTTACATGGAGAAACATGGGCGGGAAAAAGATACCGCTGCATGGCTGGCCCATGAGTTTGACGGCGGCGATGGCAAAACCCCGTTTTCGGTTCGCCCGGAAAGCCCCGAAGGAACGGTGCTGCCCTGGCCCAAGGTACAGCGCCGGATCGCTCAGCTTATCAAGGAGGACCGGTTCTACACCGAAGCGGAACAGGACCGGTTCGACAACATCGACCCCATCGCCATTCGGGAGGCTTTGGCCGAGCGCGGCATTGTGAATGGTGAACTGGTGGATGAGGAAAAACTGGATAATGACCCATTCATCCAGCGTGTTATGGCGGATGTGGAGGCCATATCCAGAGAGAGCGTCCCGGCAGATGAGCCGGAACAGCCTTCTCCCCATAATTTGCGTGTTCTGGTTTCAGATGAGGAATACGCTGCGGCTCGTGGCACACTCCGGGAGCGAACCTCCTACGATCCAGCGGTTCCTCCTTACAATGTGGGTGATATTGTCTATCTGGATGACCGGCCCCATCAGATCACAGAGCTGCGGGATGACACGGTGCAGCTGCTGCCCACCGGCATGAGCTATCCCATCTACCGGGCTGAGAGCCGGGAACGGTTTGAGCAGCTTTTGCGGGAGGATAACCGCAACGACTTCTATACCGAATTCCTGCCTGCAAATCTGGATACGGTGGACCAGGACCTTCGGGATGTGCTGGCCCATGGCCTGATTGGTGAGGCGGACAAGGCGGAGCTTTCCGAGCTTCTTCGCAACGGCAAGAGTAACCAGGAGGTAGCCTTGTGGCTGAGCCGGGCCTATCCCAACATCGTGGAAACGATGGAGCTGGAGACCGGCGAGACCGCCGATTACCGCACGATGCCGGAAGGTATCGAGCTGGAAGTGCTGGATGCAGATGAAAAGCGTCTGGCCATGCTGTTCTTCCAGTGGAGCGAGGTTGCGCCTTTGCTGCGCGGGATGTATGCCCGTCAGTTGGACGGTTTTGAGCAGGAACGCCCCGAACCGGCTGCCGAAACCCCGGCCTTCCAAGCCGAGACTGTGGCTGTCTATCCGGGCGATAAGAACAATCTGCCCTATGATGTGGTTGTTCAGACCCTGCGAACCAATGAGCCGGAGCCGCCCACGCCTGCTGTCGAGCCGGAAAAGACTCTGGATGAGGTACTGGACGAACACCCCGTTTCCATTCAGGTAAACGGCGAGTGGCAGACCTTCCCCAATGTCAAAGCTGCCGAGGAAGCCTCTTATGAGGAATACAAGGCCAATCTGCGTCGCACCGCCGAGAATTTCCGTATCACTGACGATCACCTGGGCGAAGGCGGCCCCAAGGCTAAGTTCCAGGCCAATGTCGAGGCAATCAAGCTGCTGAAATACCTGGAGGAAACCACCGAGCAGGCAACGCCGGAACAGCAGAAAATCCTTTCTCGGTATGTGGGCTGGGGCGGCCTTGCCGATGCCTTTGACCCCGACAAGGAAAGCTGGAGCAAGGAATATGCCCAGCTGAAGGAACTGCTGACCCCGGAGGAATACGCTGCTGCCAGAGGTTCCACCCTCAACGCGCACTACACCAGCCCTACGGTCATCAAAGCGATTTACGAGGCTGTGGGCCGCATGGGATTTGAGACCGGCAACATCCTGGAGCCGTCCTGTGGTGTAGGCAATTTCTTCGGTATGCTGCCGGAGGAAATGCGAAACAGCCGTCTTTACGGCGTGGAGCTGGATTCCATCAGCGGGCGTATTGCCCAGCAGCTCTACCCCAAGGCCGACATCACCGTGGCAGGGTTTGAGACCACCGACAGGCGGGATTTCTACGATCTGGCGGTGGGTAATGTACCGTTTGGCCAGTATCAGGTTCGGGATAAAGCCTATGACAAGCTGAATTTCAGCATTCACAACTACTTTTTCGCCAAGGCTCTGGATCAGGTTCGTCCCGGTGGCGTGGTGGCCTTTGTCACCAGCCGCTACACGATGGACGCCAAGGATTCCACCGTGCGCCGGTATCTTGCTCAGCGCGCCGAACTGCTGGGGGCCATCCGTCTGCCCAATGACGCTTTCAAAAAGAACGCAGGTGCCGAGGTCGTTTCGGACATCATCTTCCTGCAAAAGCGTGACCGTCCGTTGGACATCGTGCCGGAGTGGACGCAGACCGGGCAGACCGAGGACGGCTTTGCCATCAACCGCTATTTCCTGGACCACCCGGAAATGGTGCTGGGCCGACAGGAACCGGAAAGCACCGCCCACGGCATGGACTACACCGTGAACCCCATCGAGGGGCTGGAGCTTGCCGATCAGCTGCATGATGCCGTGAAGTACATTCGCGGCACCTACCAGGAGGCCGAGCTGCCGGAGCTGGGCGAGGGCGAAGCCATCGACACTTCTATCCCTGCTGACCCCAATGTGAAAAATTACTCCTACACCGTTGTGGACGGCGATGTGTATTACCGTGAAAACAGCTGTATGGTACGGCCTGACCTGAATGCCACCGCCGAAGCCCGTGTGAAAGGACTGGTGGGTCTGCGAGAATGTGTCCAGCAGCTCATTGATCTGCAAATGGACGCCGCCACACCGGACAGCGCCATCCAGGACAAACAGGCCGAACTGAACCGGCTCTATGACAGCTTCTCTGCAAAATATGGTCTTATCAATGACCGGGCGAACCGGCTGGCCTTTGCTGATGATTCCAGCTACTATCTGCTCTGCGCGCTGGAAGTCATTGACGAGGACGGCAAGCTGGAGCGCAAGGCGGATATGTTCACCAAGCGCACCATCAAGCCCCACAAGGCGGTGGACACTGTGGATACCGCAAGTGAAGCTCTGGCCGTATCAATTTCCGAAAAAGCCTTTGTCGATATGGCGTATATGGCGGAGTTGACCGGCAAGACCGGCGACGAACTGGCCGCCGAGCTAAAAGGCGTGATCTTCCGTGTACCTGGGCAGTTGGAGAAAGACGGCACTCCCCATTATGTAACAGCCGACGAATACCTGTCCGGCAATGTGCGGCGCAAGCTGCGTCAGGCACAGCGGGCCGCACAGCAGGACCCTTCCTTTGCAGTCAATGTGGAGGCCCTTACCGCTGCCCAGCCCAAAGACCTGGATGCGTCGGAGATTGAGGTGCGCCTGGGCGCTACCTGGATCGACAAAGAGTACATCCAGCAGTTTATGTATGAGACCTTCGACACGCCGTTTTATCTCCAGCGCAATATCGAGGTCAACTATTCTTCTTTCACCGCTGAGTGGCAGATCACCGGCAAAAGCTCTGTAAGCCAGAACAATGTGGCAGCCTATACCACCTACGGAACCAGCCGTGCCAATGCCTACAAGATTCTGGAGGACAGCCTGAACCTGCGGGATGTCCGTATCTACGACACCATAGAGGATGCAGACGGCAAAGAGCGCCGGGTGTTGAATGCCAAAGAGACCACCCTGGCCGCCCAAAAGCAGCAAGCGATCCGGGACGCTTTCAAAGACTGGATTTGGAAAGACCCGGACCGCCGCCAAGCTCTGGTCCGCCAGTACAATGAGGAAATGAACTCCACCCGTCCCCGTGAATACGACGGCGGACACATTACTTTCGGTGGTATGAACCCGGCCATCACCTTGCGGGAACACCAGAAAAACGCTATCGCTCATGTGCTGTACGGCGGCAATACGCTGCTGGCACACGAGGTAGGCGCTGGCAAAACCTTTGAAATGGTGGCTGCCGCCATGGAGAGTAAGCGCCTGGGCTTGTGTCAGAAATCCCTCTTTGTGGTGCCGAACCATCTGACCGAACAATGGGCGTCGGAGTTTCTGCGGCTCTATCCTTCCGCCAACATTCTTGTCACCACCAAAAAGGACTTTGAGACCCACAACCGCAAGAAGTTCTGCGCCCGCATTGCCACCGGCGATTATGACGCCATCATCATGGGACACAGCCAGTTTGAGAAAATCCCCATCAGCCGAGAGCGTCAGGAACGGCTCCTTCAGGAGCAGATCGACGAGATCACCGAGGGCATTGCCGAGGTGAAGTACAGCGGCGGTGAGCGTTTCACGGTCAAGCAGTTGGAACGCACCAAGAAGTCCCTGGAAGCCCGGCTGGAGAAATTGCAGGCCGAGAGCCGCAAGGACGATGTGGTAACATTCGAGCAGTTGGGTGTGGACCGCCTGTTCGTCGATGAGGCGCATAACTATAAAAACCTGTTTTTATACACCAAGATGCGGAATGTGGCAGGTCTCTCCACAAGCGATGCCCAAAAGTCCAGCGATATGTTTGCAAAGTGTCGCTATATGGATGAACTGACCGGAAACCGTGGTGTGATTTTCGCCACTGGCACCCCCGTATCGAACAGCATGACCGAACTTTACACCATGCAGCGGTATCTCCAGTATGACCGCCTGCAAGAGCTGAACATGACCCACTTCGACTGCTGGGCCAGCCGCTTCGGAGAAACCGTCACGGCGCTGGAGCTGGCACCGGAAGGCACCGGCTACCGGGCAAGAACGAGATTCAGCAAGTTTTTCAACCTCCCGGAGCTGATGAACTTGTTCCGTGAAGTTGCCGACATCAAAACCGCCGATCAGCTGAACTTGCCCACCCCGGAGGTGGAATACCACAACATCGTGGCCCAGCCTACTGAACACCAAAAAGAGATGGTGCAGGTTCTCTCCGAGCGCGCCTCCAGGGTACACAGCGGCAGCGTTGACCCCTCAGAGGACAATATGCTCAAGATTACCGGCGATGGCCGCAAGCTGGGTCTGGACCAGCGTATCATCAACCAGCTGCTGCCGGATGAACCCGGCACCAAGGTCAATCAGTGTGTGGGTAATATCATGCAGATCTGGCGGGACGGCGAGGCTGACAAGCTGACCCAGCTGGTATTCTGCGACATTTCCACGCCCCAGGCAGCCCCCTCCAAAAAGGCAGCCAAACAGCTGGATAATCCCACACTTCATGCGCTGGAACAGGCTGTGCCGTTGGATGAGCCTGAGCCTGCCTTTACCATCTATGAGGACATCCGCCAGAAGCTCATCGCCCAGGGAATGCCCGCCGAGCAGATTGCTTTTATCCACGAAGCCAAGACCGAGGTGCAGAAGAAAGAACTGTTTTCCAAGGTTCGCACTGGGCAGGTGCGCGTCCTGCTGGGCAGCACCTCCAAAATGGGCGCTGGCACCAATGTGCAGGACCGGCTTGTGGCGCTCCATGACCTGGATTGTCCGTGGCGTCCGGGAGACCTTGCCCAGCGCAAGGGCCGTATCGAGCGCCAGGGCAACCAGAATCCGCTGGTCCATGTGTACCGCTATGTTACCGAGGGAACTTTCGATGCCTACCTGTGGCAGACGGTGGAGAACAAACAGAAATTCATTTCGCAAATCATGACCAGCAAAAGCCCGGTCCGCTCCTGCGATGATGTGGACGAAACGGCGCTGTCCTTTGCCGAGATCAAGGCCCTGTGCGCCGGAGACCCCCGTATCAAGGAGCGCATGGATTTGGATGTGGAGGTTGCGCGTCTGAAGCTGATGAAAGCTGACCATCAGAGCAAGCAGTACCGCCTGGAGGATCAGTTGCTCAAATACTTCCCCCAGGAAATCGAAACTAACAAGGGGTTTATTAAAGGCTTTGAAGCGGATCTGGAGACCCTGGCCGCCCATCCTCACCCGGAGGATGGCTTTGCTGGAATGGAGATCCGGGGCGATGTGCTGACTGACAAAGAAAACGCCGGTGCAGCCTTGCTAGACGCCTGTAAGGAGGTCAAAGGCTCCGAACCGGTGCAGATCGGCAGCTATCGGGGCTTTACTATGTCCGTGGAGTTTTCCGCTTGGAAACAGGAATATACGCTCCTGTTGAAAGGCCAGATGACCCACCGGGCAAGCCTCGGCACAGACCCGCGCGGAAACCTCACCCGTATCGACAATGCACTGGCTCAAATGCCTCAGCGTTTGGAAGCCGTGAAAAACCAGCTGGACAACCTTTACCAACAGCAGGCCGCAGCCAAAGAGGAAATCGGAAAGCCGTTTCCCTTTGAGGATGATCTGCGAGTCAAGTCCGCCCGTCTGGTGGAACTGGACACGCTGCTGAACATTGACGGCAAGGGCCATGCCCAGCCGGAAACTGTGGTTGCCAAGAGCGCACGGCCTTCGGTGCTGGACAGCTTGAAGCGCCCGGTGCCACCCCGTAGCCCTGAAAAGAAACCGAAACAACATGAGGAGGTGCGATAACATGAATACCAACGATCTGAATACGGCCCTTTATGAGAAGATGGCCGCTGAACAGGACAAATACCGGGACTGGATGAAAAGCCAGCCCCCGGAGGAAATCCTGCACCATACCTATGAGTACACCGTCCGGGAGGACATTGTGATGGCGATGGAGGACTTGGAGCTGACCGATGCCCAGGCCCAGGCGCTTTTGGATTCGCCTACACCGCTGGCCGATGTGTACCGTCACTTTGAGAAGCTGGAGACCGGCTACATGGATGTGATCCGGGACAGCATTGAAAACCGAGCGGATGATGTGTGTAAGGTTTTGGAAGAACAGCGGTCCATCCCTCTCTATCTCCATTCTGCCGCCTATGCGTCCCAGCATGGGGAGATGGCACAATATAACCGCTCTTATCAGGCAAACTTTGACTGTAAAGAGGCCATTGAACACGCCATCAGCGCCCACTATGCGGATAACCGACTGGATACGGAGTCTGCGGTTAAGGCGGTGCTGGAAAAGTTCGGGTCGGAACGAGTACAGTTCATCCTTGCCAACACCATCCAGCATAAGGACAGCGACGGTCGCGTTTCCCGTGACAACAAAGCCTGGGCAAAGACCATTCCCATGCCGGAGGACAGCGGCACTTCGCGCCACTGTGCTTATCTGGTTGTGGATGAGGTCAATCTTGGTCTGACCGATCTGTTTACACGGCAGGCACGAAAAACGCTTCAGGAACCGGAGAAAGGCTCTGTCTTGCAAAAGCTCAAACAGGAGCCTACCACCCACAAGCCTGCTTTATCGAAGAAACAGGAGCCGGAACGATGAGCGCCAAAAAGCGTAAACGGGATGTGCCGGTCCTGTTTTGGGTTTCCGATGCGGAGATGGAAGCGATCCAGCAGAAAATGGCACAGTTCGGAACAAAAAACCTGAGCGCCTATCTGCGGAAGATGGCTGTGGACGGCTATGTGGTACAGCTGGACTTGCCGGAGCTGAAGGAACTGGTATCCCTGTTGCGCCGAAGCAGCAATAACCTGAACCAGCTCACCCGACGGGTACATGAAACGGGGCGGATTTATGATGCTGACCTGGAGGATATAGCCCAACGGCAGGAGCAGTTATGGGAGGGCGTGAAAGAAATCCTAACCCAGCTTTCCAGGCTTTCGTAACATAGTGGTAGTATAAAAATAGTACAAAGTAAAGATGCCATGCAGACCTAAATCATGTATGATAAGAGAGATGATAAAAAGGAGGCAGTACAGGCATGGCAAAGGGTAGCAGATACGATC
>NZ_NFIR01000033.1:0-30752 GCF_002159465.1 Eubacterium sp. An3 | reverse complement strand
TATATCTTCTAACCCGTGTCGTCTTATCTTCCTGCTCAAGCAAGAGTTTATCTAACATATGTTCGGTGAACTCTTGCTTTCTTTTAATTCCATAAAAATCGGAATTTCCTATCAATCAAGAAAGCGGAGCCGGAGCTCCGCTTTTTCTTCTAAATATTATGTAAAAATAACGCATAATACTGTTTTCCGAAAACGATAAGCAAGGCAAAAATAAGAAAAATAAAGAAGATTTTTCCTATAAGAACTATTTTCCAATACACAGGATATTTTCCTAAAATACCTCGGATATACCATGTCCCCATTTTTGTTCCTTTCCTCCGGTTGCATCTCCGGCAACTGGGAACGAGGTTCCGAACATCATTTACATTGGCGATTCCCTCTTCTTTTAACATCTGTCTGGCAAATCCCCCTTTTTTTGCTCTTGCCACAGGAACCAGATGGTCTACTTCCATGTCTTTTTTCGTCAGTTTTCGGTTACAATACCGGCACCGCATCGGGCCGCTATAGTTTTGGATGAACGCTTGCCGGTAGTTACTGTTCCTGTCCCACGAGGATTCATACCATCGCTGGCGCCGCAGCCAATTCCGACGTAAAAAATGCTGTACATCTTTTTTATCTTCCTCCGGGACTTTCCCTTTCCAGTATATTCCATAAGGACCTGATACAGCGTAAAACGTACAGGAAGGGAACTTATTGACCAGAGAAGATAGGACGTATTCAGGTATCTTCTTCTTCCCCGTATAAATCTCCACTATCCAAATCATCGGAGAGTCCCCTTTCCTTCTTCCTTTTTTTCTCCATTTCCAGCTCTAAAGCAAACCGGGCGTGGTACAGCTTGGCATGAGGCTTTTGTTTCGTGATCTCAAAAATAACGTCTGCCATATTGATATCCAACTGTATGGCAGGTGACAAGAGACGGTGCGCTGACATAAACCGCCGCCCTTCTGGTGATAAAGCAAACTGATACATCTCTTCTAAGTTTTTGATCTTTTTGTAATTATAAAAAAGATACCGTGTGCAGACACAATAGCGATAAAAACCTTCTGTTCCGATAAAATAATCTCGTGGGAATTGCTTGTGCTGGAATAAAACGATCTCATATTGATGCTCAATAAGCTGTCTTGGTGAGATCTTGATCAGTTTTGGATATAACCGGGATAAAATATAGGTAGGTTCCTCCCCCTGCATCTCGATAGGGTAGTGGATGTAAGTGATTATCTTTTCTAATTTCATTTTTCTGATCATGTAAAAGTCAAATTTTTTCATGGCTTCTTCTGGCGTCCATGCCAATACTTGCTCGATCGCATAGCGGATGATCTGCAATGCGATCAATTCATTTCCGCCTCCAGGTTCCTGGTTATAAAAAGTGGTGATCCGTTTTTTATTTCCGATCAACATATCATCGTAATCATGTAATTCCAATTTTGTCACATCCTTTTTCTGTTTTTCATGTAAAGCAATTGTTTACTGCCTTTAATATGAAGAAATCAGTACTGTTATATTTTTTTTCATTTCCATCATAATAATGGCGCAAGGGAAAATAGATATTTTTCCGTTTCTTCTATCATAGACAGAAAGGAGGCGAAAAATGAGCAGGACATTGATCGGGACATACCACAAAACATTGGCGCGGGATGAGGCAACAGGATATACTTACTTCCTTTTTTGCCCAATAAAGGAAAGATTCCCACAAGCAGAGGATGGGCTGGTCACTTGTTATGGGAAGATCTTGTATATGAACCCAAACACACCATTATCCTTGAAAGGGATATTCAACGGAAATATTTTCACTTTTTCCGATTTCTCTATCTATGGGGATATGGATACTCTGCTTCACTATTTTATAGGGAATGATATTCCTGCGTCGGAAATGAAGATATTAATGAAAGTATCAGACGGAGATCTTTTTTCCTTTTGCTGTAAAGTCCATGCCGAGCGGACGCTTTCGCATGCTTTATCCTCTTTCCCGAACGGGGACAGGCACGCAAAAAATCTGGTACAGGGGATACAAAGTGTACTTGAAAACAAAGAATTGTTTTCAGTGTTTCAAAAATTAGAGATTCCTTATCCTATTTTTGAAAAAATGACAAAAGCATCCATCCCTTTACGACGTTTACAAAAAAACCCTTTTTTGATCTCTTATGGGATGCCTGTATACGAAGCAGAGAAATTAATGGCTTACTTCCACGATACACTCTCGCCTTATGATACTGCCAGAGTGCAAGGATATATCATGGATGCCCTCATCACTTTTAAGGAAAATGGGGATACCTGCTGTTCTTTCCATATGTTATGCGAATATGTCCGCAAAAAAATAGCACAATCCATGTATCCCAATGATGTTTTATCGCCAGCGATTTTATTCACAGAGTTGAAACGGATGGAAACTCAATGTATCTGTGTACCGATGAATGACGAGATTTATATTTATATAAAAAAAATCTGGGAAGAAGAGAATACGATCATCCAACATGCAGAAAGGATAGAGGCGTCAAAGGCAGTATTAATCACGGATATTGATGTCGCATCGATTGAAAGGAAAAATGGGTTCCCGTATAACAACGGGCAGCGGGCGGCCTTCCAATTATTGAAAAGCAGTGGAATAAAGTTTTTGATCGGCCCGCCCGGAAGCGGAAAAACAGCGATCATCAAAGGGTTGGAGGTCGCTTTCAAGAAAAAATTTCCGGATGAACCTATTGTTTTCCTTGCAACTACTGGCGCTGCTTCCCAAGTGATGAAACGCTCCACTGGGGAAAATGCAGAGACTGTGCATAAATGTTTAGGGATCCGTCCTATGGGGCAACGCACTTTTACTGCAAAAGATATCAATAATCCGATCAATGCCCGCTTTATTATAGTAGACGAGGTGTCCATGCTGGATATGGAGACCTGTGCCGCGCTGCTGCCGGCAGTACAAAGCGGGGCTTTACTCTTATTAGTCGGGGATGCTGACCAACTTCAGAGTGTATCTTATGGGAATATCCTTTTTGATTTTATCCATTCTGGCATGTTTGAAGTATATCGGTTAACAGAAGTCATGCGGCAGTCTGGCACGATCTATACTAATGCAAAGAAGATCCGTGATGACGAGGAAAACTTAACTTTGGCTTCTGATTTCCAGATCTTCCGTTTTCATCAGCCGGAAGACGCTGTTAATAAGCTGTTATCCCAATTGGATATTCAAAGGTCACTGGTATTAAGCCCCGTAAAAGACGGGCTTATGGGTGTCCATCATTTAAACGCATTGATCCAACCGAAAACAGGTACTCCGCTGTTTCGGTATGGGCATACATCCTATTATCAGGGAGATCGGATCATCATGACGGAGACTGACTACCAAAAAGGATATTTTAATGGGGATATCGGGGAAATCGTAGGAAAAGAAGGAGGGAATGTTTATATCCGTTTTCCTTATGAAACTATCCTTGTCACTCGGGATGATTTTGGGAAAATGTCATTAGCCTACGCGATCACCGTCCATAAGTCGCAGGGCAGCGAAAAAGAAGAAGTACATATCATGCTCCCCAACACACCGACCAATATGCTGACCCGCCGTTTATTATACACAGCGGTCACGAGAGCAAAGAAAAAAGTAGTCATTTATTATATTGATAATGCTTTGTCTTTCTCCGTCCATAATACTGCCGAGCGACCCCGCATCACAAATACCGCCGGTTTGCTCCGCACTCGTTTTCGGACCGAAAATATTGCAGGGAAGAATTGATTTCATTTTTGACCTGCTAAACTAAAAGCACAATAATTTTTTTAGGAGGATGTTATCATGAAAAACACAGTAAACAATTTAATGGAAACACTTTGCACATACGAACCAAAAAATATACCTGTCACATCCCTGTATATTTCCCCATTAAACAGCGGGTTCGGTATCAACGAGATCGACGAATTATGCAATTCATTAAAAATGTATGGGTTGAACCAGCCGCTCGTTGTTGCCGGTCCGGACGATGAGGGACGGTATGAGATCTTATCTGGCGCACGCAGATTTACTTCTATTTTAAAAATCCGGGAATCCGATCCGGATTATATGCAGTCCGTCCCATGCAACATTGCTCTGCCTGCCTCTGCCGGCGATACGATCAAACAGTTGGTCGTGGAGGATGCCAACCTGCAGCAGCGGCATGATGTGGATTCCAATTTCCACAGGAAGAAGATGATCCGTCTCTTTAAGCGGTACGCAGAAGAAACAATGGGGGAAGACAGCAGTAAAACAGAAATACGGCGAGCCATCATCCAGAGAGCAACCGAATATTTCCAGAACTCCGAGCGGTATTCCAGCATGTTTTTGAATATCTTCGGAGAAGATGGAAATGAGGATGTAGAAGAGCTTTTGGACGGAAAGCAGATTTCCGTGACACAGGCAGATAAATTGATCCACATGCCGGAAGAAGACCGGAACACGATTGTGGAAGAGATCAAAAGTGGACGGAAGGCAAAAGATGTTTTTGAACCTTATATCACGAAAAAAACTCCAAAAGAAGCAATCACTTCTGAAGATAAAGAGAAACCGAATTATGAAGGGGAACAGAGCGCAGAAGAGACTGGCACAGGATCTTTCACGGAACCGCCTGCTCCGCAGTCTGATGATATGAGCCAAAAAGATCTGATAAATCTCGTTGCAGGGGATCTGGATCGTGAGTCAGGATACGACTTCGAGGAAAGCTATGGTGCTCCTGCGATGACTGGCACTTCTGTTTCTATGGAAGATGCCATTGAGTATCTGGAAGGTCTTTTAGAAGAGCCGTATCTGGAAGGCTCCGATGCAGAACGTCTCTTAGAAGTGTGCCAGCAGATCGTTGATAGATTTGCGTAAACTATCACAAAATTCATATATAACTTATAATCAGGTAGAAACCACGCCCCTTTACGGGGCGCTTTTGCTACAATAGCGATATTCTATCCCTGGTTGATAAAAGGCAATTCCCCTCGGTAATTGAGTTACCGAGCCCCCTTGCCTATGAATCGTGGGAAGAAAGGAGGTTTTCTTTGGAAAAAATCAGTGATATTAATGACATGCTCTGGAGGGGATTCTTCCATTATATGTGTCATGTTTGTGACAATGTTCCTATTTTACTCCTGGTCTTTGGGGCGTTTAGCGCACTGATCGTGATGATCCCCATATTGTTTTTCCACAAAAAGTATATCATGACCAGAACATTTTTTGTGATAGAGGGAATCGGTGCATTCAGCGTCCATGGTATGCTGATGCACCTTCCGCTTTTGCATACACGGATCCATACAGCATTAGCGACTGCATCCAGTATCGTTATGAGTTCCCAAACGTATTTATCTGCTTTTCAGGATAAATCAGGGATACAAGTGAAGAATGCTTCAGATATCGTGTACTATCTTTGGTACATGGATCCGCATGATATGGAAGCTTTCACCGTGTTAAACCCCTCCTTACTTTATGAAAAGGTGTATAAGGCATTTATCGAAGAACGGTATCTCTTTGGAGAATATATCAATACTGATTGGCTGGATCAAAAAAGTCTGGTATATCTCCTGATCGCTGCGGCAGGGATCCTCTTGACAAGATCCTTCATGAACCTTTATGAGGTCTCCCGCTCTTTTCTCTTGTTCCAGATACTCGTATTCCTTCTTGCTGTTCTTTTATCAAAACATGGGACGCTCCTTTTTCTTACTTTTTTCACATTTTCCTTTTACTGCTACACCCGGTTCCTTTTCTTTCTGGCAGACAGGAAAACAGAAAAAAGCAAAAAATTCAAACAGTATAACAAAACATATTAACATCAGAAAACCGCTGGATGCGGTTTTCTTTTTTTTTGCCAGAAAGGAGGTTTTAATGTATGGCAAATGAACAGCGGCAGATTGAGTTTGCCTTAAAAACGACAGAGCAGGTGTCAACGATGATCGCCAATACTGGTACGTTAGCCGAAAGCCTTGTCAAAGCTATCATGGATTGCATCGATGGCAGCCGAACGGCTAAGATGTTCCGCAACGAACCATTATCTGCGTTTTATGTGGACTCTGCAGAGAAGAAAGCGATGATCGCGCGTTTCCTGCGGAAACAGGATATCCCGTTCCTTACGACAAAGACACAAAGCGGCAGGGATGCCATCCTTGTCCGGGCAGGAGACCAGGAAGCACTCTTTAACATCAACCATGCGATCAATCAGGCAAAAGAAGCAGGATGGATCTCAAAAGACGCGGTGATGATCCGTGGAGAAGGACATATCAAGTCTTATGAAGACTTGGATTATGCACAGGCCGTCCTTTTTTTGCGGAAAGCGGAGGAGAGTGGTTTGGGTATCCATGTCCGTGAAGCGGCACAGGGAAAGTACGATGTGTTTTTTGCGGAAAAGGACGCTCCGGAGATGGTCCGGATCTCGTCTTCTGTTGCCTATGATCTCAGTGGGAAAGGTGGGGATATCCTTCGGCGGCAGATGCAATATCAGGAAGAAAATTCTTGCCGTATCGCAGAAAAAGCGGCATGGACGGAACCTGACACAAAAGGTATTCCATTTTATATCGTTGCCCGTAATGGAGATATCGCAAAACGGGACGCTGCCACCTTTACCTATGAACTGAATGGGGAACATAGACAACGGTATTGCCTTCAGGCAGTGAAAAACGAAAAACAGATCAACACGATCACAGCTTTGATGGATCGCCCGGTGGATCTGACACCGGAACAGTTCGCTGCATATGCAAAACTGGGAGAAAAAGAACGCGCAGCTTATCTGGATAAGATCGATAAAGAACATGGCTGCCCTGATATCACAGCAGGAGAACAGGATATCCTCCGCCAAAAAGAAGAAAGTCGTTCTTTGATCGAAGAGAAGCTGCTGCAGGCAAACCCGGAACAGGTTTATGCGGCACAGATCCTCACCAACGATGATGTATCTGTGGAGTCTTTCATCGATTCAGCCAGGGATAACTATGAAATGCAGCATGACATGTCCCAGCTTGGGCTTACAGACCCTGTTTTATTGGATGATGCCAGAGCTATGCAAAATGGATTCATCATCGAAGAGGATCCTTTTACCGGCGATACGTTTTATGTTCCGGAAGAGCAGGACGAAGATCTGTCCCTTGATTTCGACAGGGAATTTGAACGCGCCCTTGCGGCAGACATCGCTGATGATGAACGGTATATGGACGCCCACGATATCAACGGAAATGAGTTTGTGGACGACCTTGAGATTCCTACACCAGAATAGGAGGTGGTACCTGTGACAGTTTCTTCAGAATCTGAAAAAAAACAAAGTACAAAGATCATAAATATTTATATGGGAGTTATTTCTGGTATCATTCTCGGGTACTTTTTTGGGTACGCTGGATCCTTAATGGATGAAGCAGGCATGAATCTGCTTTCCAGCATCCAGGCAATCCAGGATAGCATTATGGAAGGAAATCTTTTATATCATGTCACTGGAGGGGCTCTTATGGGATTTTTCCTTGCTGCCCTTACAGCTGTCTTGATCACTGTGTTTTTACAGCTCTCTTCTGAGCAAAATTATTCATTCAGAAAGGATGCAGTGAGCGGTACTGGCGGGTTCATGACAACAAAACAGTTAAAAGAATATAAGCAGTTATATATGTCCAAACCAGGTACTTATAAAGATCCTTTGACCAAACAGGTGGATAAGGATGCATCAGGCGATATGATCTTATCCCAAAACTTTCATCGATCCATGAATGATGTAAAGACATGGAAGAATAACAATATCTTTGTCATCGGTGGTGCCGGAACCGGTAAAAGCCGCTTCTTCATCAAACCGAACATTCTCCAGTTAAATGCATCTTATGTGATCACTGATCCTTCAGGAGAAATGGTCACATCCATGGGGCATGTATTGAAAAACCATGGGTATGTGATCAAGATCTTCAATATTTCGGATATGCGCCATTCCAACCAATACAACCCATTGCATTATATCCGTGATGAAGCGGGCGTCCTCATGCTGATCGATTGTTTGATCTCTAATACAGAAGGAGAGGGCGCCAGCTCTGGGGATAACAAATTCTTCGTCGACGCAGAGCGTCTTTTGTATGCTGCCTGTATCTTTTATTTAAGGGATGAAGCCCGTACGGAACGGAACATGAATTTTGCAACTGTCTTTGACATGATCAATGAATCCAACGTGGACGAGTCCAATGCTGCTTCCGTGGAATCGGAACTGGATAAAAAATTTGGTGCGATCAAAAATAAAAAAGATTCATTGGCATACAAATATTATTCTGCCTTTAAGCAGGCAGCCGGACGTACATTAAAGGCAATCATCATTTCCTGTGTTGTCCGGTTACAATATTTCCAGATTCCACAAGTAAAAAAACTGACGAACCGGGATGATATGGAATTGGAAAAAATGGGAGACAGAAAAACCGCTTTATTCATCATCACACCACAGGCAGACAGCACATACGCTTTCTTATCCGCGATGCTGTATTCTCAGCTGTTTGAGACATTGTACCATATTGGAGAAAACCGGCAGCGGGAAAATGGCAGCCCAAGGTTTACTTATCCGATCCGCTGCTTAATGGACGAATTTGCCAACACCGGAAAGGTACCTGAATTTCCACGTAAAATTTCCACAATGCGAAAATATAATATTTCTGTATCCATTATCTTACAGGATAAATCGCAATTAGAATACATGTACAAAGATGAGTGGAGTGCGACTTGTTCCGCTACAAGTCTGAAAAGATGAAAAAGCGGCAGGGGTAACACCCTGAACTGATTGGCTAAGGAGTGGAATGAAAGGGGTAACGCCCTGAAACGCTCCCCCTGATACTCCGACATGCACAGCAGTGTGTATGAAGCTCGGTGAAGTCGGCTGAGAGTGGCCGTAACGGGGAAACCCGACGAAAACTGCCCAGAGGTGGGCGGTGCCGCCTATAGGCCGGGGGTCTATAAGATGCCCAAGGTGAGAATGTCCAAAAGGACTGACGAACCTGCGAATGTACGGGTCTAAACGTCTATGTCATAGAAATGTGACACGGTTTCAGGAAAACAGCCAGTGTGGATGAGTAAGAATTCCATTTATGAAAATCCACGTTGTGCGAAGGCTACACAAGCTGGCGGGCACTTCAGAGAAATTGTAACTGGCAGGCTCATAGCAGGCACCTAAAGGTGTACATGCACAGATAGGCCAATCGGAACAAGGAAAGGTATCGGATCCCTCATTTGGGATAGCCTGACGAAACATATAAGCAGGCGAACCGATACTGAAAAGTAGAGGTCGGACTGTTGATAGCCCCTGTAATGGGGGAAGAAAGGAATGGCCTCAAGTCATTCAGTGAGCAACGTCATCTTCGAGTCCTAATGATAAGGATTTCGGGTATGACAAAAAGAGTCATCCCCCGTAAGGGAGGTGATGCCTTATGGCAAAGCAAAGCAAAAAGAAAACAAGAAGTATAGACAGCCTAAGACATGCGGAATATTACGAGATGCAGGAAATCTTCGATGATCTATATGCCAAGAGCAGGAATGGTGAAACGTTCACCAATCTGATAGGACTGATCTTATCAAGAGAGAACATCTTGTTAGCCTACCGAAACATCAAGTCCAATACTGGGAGCAAAACCCCGGGAACGGACGGCATGACAATCACGGACATCGGCAAACTGACACCGGAGGAAGTGGTAGAAAAAGTCCGCTATATTGTCACAGGCAGTAAGCATGGCTACCGGCCTAAGCCGGTGCGCCGCAAAGAAATCCCAAAGCCTAATGGCAAAACCAGGCCGCTTGGCATCCCATGTATATGGGACCGCCTTGTGCAGCAATGCATCCTACAGGTCATGGAGCCAGTTTGTGAAGCAAGGTTCAGTGAGAATAGCCACGGCTTCCGCCCAAACCGGAGCGCGGAACACGCAATTGCGGCAACCTATCGTCTGCTGCAACAATCTCACCTGGACTGGGTGGTGGAGTTCGACATCGAAGGATTTTTCGACAACGTGAACCACCCGAAGCTAATCCGGCAGCTATGGGCGATGGGAATCCATGACAAACATCTCATATATGTTGTCAGGCAAATCCTGAAGGCACCCATAAAAATGCCAAACGGGAAAATAGCCTATCCAGAACAGGGCACTCCACAAGGTGGAATCCTTTCCCCTTTGCTTGCGAACGTGGTACTCAATGAACTGGATCAATGGGTTGACAGCCAATGGCAGAAAAACCCGGTAACACAGAAATATAGCCACAAACCTAACAAAAGCGGAGCCCCAAATTATAATGCCGGATATATCGCTATGCGTAAGACCGAGCTAAAAGAGATGTACATTGTCAGATACGCGGACGATTTTCGTATTTTCTGTAGAACGAAAGACGAAGCCATAAAAGCTCACATCGCGGTAACGCTCTGGCTGTCAGAGCGGCTGAAACTGAAAGTATCCGCAGAGAAAACAAGAATCGTTAACGTAAAGTCCAAACCGATGGAGTTTTTGGGGTTTAAAATCCGGCTTCGGAAGAAAGGGCAAAAATATGTCGTGAGGTCACATATGGGCGACAAAGCCTTTGATAAGGTAACAAAGAAGCTTGTGAGTCAGGCTAAGAACATCGCCAATCCAAGAGGGCGGCAGACAGTGGCGGACGAAATCCGTTCCTATAATGCCATAGTAGTTGGGGAACAGAACTATTATCGGATTGCCACTGAAATCAGCCAGGACTGTGGAAAAATTAGTCACAGGGTAATGACAGTCTTAATGAATCGGCTAAAAGAGAAAAAGAAAGGTCGGCTCAAGAGGAATGGTCGGGCGCTTACAGGCACTGAAAGGAAACGATATGGTGAATCGGCAATGCTCCGTTATGAAGCACATAGCCAAGAACCAATCTATCCAGTCGGATACATCCAATTCAAGAAACCAATAGCTAAAAAGAGAAACATCTGCTCCTACACAAAAGAAGGCCGAAAGGGATTGCATGACAATATGCAGATAAACCCAGGACTTCTCCTTAAAATCATGCGGACGCCATCGTATGGGCGAAGCACAGAATATATGGATAACCGCGTATCTTTATTTTCGGCACAAGCTGGAAAATGCGCGGTCACGGGGATAAACTTCCAGACAACCGAAGAAGTCCACTGCCACCACAAAACACCAAAGGATGATGGCGGCACAGACAAATACGATAATCTGGTATTGGTTCTCGAGGATATCCATCGGCTCATCTATGCGTCAAAAGCCGATACCATAAACAGATATTTGGAGCAATACAATCTTAATAAGAAACAATTAGAAAAATTAAATGAGTACCGCCTAAAAGCGGGGACAAAACCTTTACCTATCACGACAACGTAACTATTAATCAATAACAACAGCTTTGCATTGCTTGACTCGAAAAATAGACGATACTGACTGAATGATGGAACGCCGTGTGCGGTGAAAATCGCATGCACGGTGTGGAGCGGGGGAAAACGTGGAGATTATATCAAAATGTTACCTATCGCTATAAACCATTACCGCAAACTGTGACTCCTGGCTTTTCTTAGGTTCCAATGAACCGGAAACCTTGAAATATATTGAGGAAAAATTAGGTTACCAGACGATCACTTCGAAAAGTAGGAACACATCCCATGGACGGGGACATAGTTCCCAGGGGTTCCAGCAAACAAAAAGGGAAGTGATGACAGCAGAAGAGATCGGACGGCTGCCTGTGGATGAGTGTATCGCTTTTACTGGCAGCGGGCGGGGAAAAGATGGAATCCGCCCTGTCAGGGATAAAAAGTACGATTATACCCAACATCCACTGTATCATGAGACAGCAGATGGCGGTGGAGAAATGTATTCTTACGCAAAAATGTCGTATTATGATGTCTGGAAAACAGATGATAAGGTCTTATCTGTCATGGAAGCAAGGGAAGAAGCGATCGCCTATGGTGAAAAAATGGAGGCAGTATCACCCGACGACCTGTCTATCGATGACCTGGATGCTGCTTTAGACCAGATTGATTACCCGCAGGGATTGATGCAGTCTATTTTTGCAAAAACTATTGCAGAATTAAATGAATATATTTCACAGGACGACCATAAAAGTCCAGCAATCTGCGTGATCGAAAGCGTCGAACATTTTGCCCCTAAATTGTTGAAAGATCTTGTGAAAAAGGCTTCTGTCGAGTTATCACTCCCGTCCCTGGTCATCTTTGCGGATAATAACGGCACTACTTTATGTGGTTGCGGAATTGGCATCCCGGATCCATATGCTCCGTATATTGACGATTTCTTCGCAGAAAGTAAGTCAGATAAGGAAGAATATCATTCCGAACCGAACAAAAATTACTTGTTTAAGGTTCATCGTGATCGTCTGACACAGTTTAAGCAGCTCTTGCAACAAAAAATTTAGTTTTATTAGCCTCTGGTATTGCAGGGAAACCAGGGGCTTTTTTTTATTTGTGTTATTCTTGACGTACAGAAAAATATTTTTTCTGCATATTAAGAGCGACGGATAACTGAATATGTTGTTTAAGGCTGCCACAAAAGGCAGGCAGGGGCTATATCGCCCCTGCACATGATGTGTCAATCATGCCATGCCGCTGACATAGATGTGATGATCTGACACAGATCTGCACGTGCATCATTATCATCGTGCCACTGATGCATCAACGGCAATGTCTGACAGTAACCGGTATGTGATAGACCACTGGCACAGATCCGACCAGTTATCCGTCATATTCATTATATTAGGAGGGAAAAATGATCGATTCAAAAAGATACAGAACCAAACACGAGTTTAATAATTTAACAACGGTACCAAAAGGAAAAGATTACATCATTGGATTGGATGTGGGATATTCCGGCACGAAAGTATTTTATGAGTCTGGATATTTCTGTTTTCCATCTTTCGTGAAAAAAATCGATGGAGATGTACTCAGTTTGCCGAGTGAGAAGGATATCCTCTATAGGGATAATGTAACACAGGAAATGTATATGGTCGGGTATGCAGCACAGGAGATGCTTTCCAGTATCAGCACAAATGATACGGACGAGGAATCTTTTTCTAGAAAAAGATTCGGAAACCCTTCCTTTTATATCCCTTACCGGACAGCCCTTGGAATCGCTTTATCCGGAAAAAAGGATAACCGTGGCATTTTCTTACAGACGGGCCTTCCGGCGTCTTATGTAAAAGGGGATACGCAGGATATGGTAAAGGAACTGACGAAGGACATGGATTTTTCCCTGAAGGTAGGAAAAGGAAAGTGGCAGGATTTCAAGATCCAATTAAAAAAAGAGTCCATTAACATCATATCCCAGCCGTTTGGCGGATTGTATTCGACCATCGTAAAGAAAGATGGACATTATGCCCAGATCGCGCAGGATATTTTATACAAAAATACGTTGGTTGGCGATTTTGGTTTTGGTACAGGGGATATCTACGGATACAAATCCCGGGCGATCGTCAACACCAACTCCATTGACAATATCGGTATGCGAGAAGTTATGCAGAATGTATCCAAGATGATCCTTGATGAATACGGGGAAGATATCCGCATCCAGTCTTTGCAGCACAATCTGGAGACAGGCGTTGTCATCTGTACGGATGATGATACTTTACAATCCGAAGAACGTCCGATCACAGAGATCCTTGAAAGATCCAGTGATCTCGTGTTCCAGCAGGCGATGGCAAAAACAAAGGGCATGACGAATTCCTTCCGTGATTTTTCTTATTTCATTGTTTCCGGCGGAACGGGAGAAGCGTGGTTTGAGAAGATCAAATCATACCTTTCCGGGCTGAAGACGTTGAAGGTACTTCCGAGCAACTTACAGGATCCATCTATCCCATTTTTGTATTCCAATGCCCGTGGATATTACTTTTTCCGGTATATCCGCAACAAATAATTAAAGGGGGAGTTTTATGGGATCTGCTAAATATAAAGTAGAGATAAGACTATATTCCCCGCACGATCTCGATCTGTTGTCTTACTGGGGAAATGACAAAGATATCATGCAGGCGGCATATGTCTCATTAAAAGCCTTTGCCGCCGGAGAACGGTTTTTGTTCATTTCCCCAGAAAACATGACCTTTCCAATGGGACGTTTAAAGAAATATTTCCTTAATTTAGACCAGGAATTCGATCAGGATGTGATCCACATGTTGGGAGCAGTATCTTCCGGTGCAAGGAACAACTTTATCCGTTGCATCATGCGAGCTTATATCCTGACTCCTACTGGCAATGCATGTATTAAAAGCGATGAGATGCCATGGTTCCAGGAGCGGTTCCTTATGCTGCACGGGAACATTCAAACTGTGTCTCTTGAGGAGAAATGGCTATCCCTGCGAGCAGAATATAAAGCGTTCCAAAAAGAACGGCGGAAGAAAGAAAAAGGAAAGAAAAAACAGATCAAAGTAACGGTCTTACAGGACCCGATTCCTGAAAAAACAGAAGAGGATGTTACCGTAAACGTGTCTATCCCCGCTCCAATGGAAGAGGTCCCTCTATCAAGTGAAACGGCTTTCTCAAGTCGTCCTGAACCATCTGTTCCTGACAGAAAAGAGACTATAGAAAGGATTCCAGAAGAACCGGCGGAGGCCATCTCCCCAGAAAACGCACCTATGGAAGAGGATACAGAACCACTATTTGATGAAGATGCTTTGACAGCAGCATTTGACTTATTGTTCTAAGGGGGTACAAGCATGATAAAGAAAACAATCGCTATCTTATCCATCATTTTTTTATCAATGGCTATCCTCCTTTTGCTTTTTCGGATTCATGCTGTACAGGGATACACCAACGAAATTTCTTCGCAGCCATATGAAAACAGTGTACTGATTGCAACTGGAACGGGTGATCTGAAAGTCAAAGTAAATGATCCTATATCGGGGCAAGATAACGGCATCGAGTATATATTGTGTGACACACAATGGGTACCAATTACCACAAAGAAGATCAATAAAAAAGGGGTCGCTCTTTTTAAAAATGTCCCAGTTGGCACCTATAAACTTAAACGGGTTCGAGGGGATATGGAAAAAAAATTGATCTTATCGGCTTATGTTGCGGAGGAGATCACTACGACTGTGTTGGATCGTATCCAAAACCATACACGCTATAGAGAAAAGGGAAAAACAAAAATATTGCTGGATGACCGCGCAGGATGCAGCTATAATAGTTTCTGTTTAAAAAATGACTGCGGTCATCCGTCATTGTAAGATAAGGGGCTATTATGCAGAAAGTATATATCATGGTTGGGATTCCTGGTTCTGGAAAAACAACATTTGCAAAAAAATTACAAAATGCCTCTTATCTGGGAACAGATGACATCCGGAAAGAGCTGTATGGAAAAGAGTTGACCTTGCGGGGACATGGGAAAGTGCATGGGATTCTTCACGAAAGAATTTTACAGGAATTAAATTCTAAAAAGGATATTGTTATCGATTGCATGAATATCCGGAAAACACAGCGGAAGAAACTTTTAGAATTGCTTTCTAGGGATGAGCAGGTTGTTGCCGTCCATATGGATACAAGCCTGTTCCAAGCTTTAAAAAACAACAGGAAACGGCAGCGGCATGTCCCTGTTTTTGGAATCTTATTCTTTTATCTCATTAAAGAGGTTCCGACTATTCACGAGGGTTTTTCAGATGTCATACATATTTCTTGACTAGGAGAGTTTAGCAAAATGCTAGGCTCTTTTTTTTCATATTAAATGAAAAATGACAAAAGAAATGCATTCAAAAAACGGCAGGGAAATAAATTCTGTTTTTTAATATCTGCTATAATAGGATCACATCCCGAAAAGAAAAGGAGATGATTTTTTGAATACTAAGAATGATAAGACCATCATCTGTGCATTATGCGGTAAGGTTATGGATCATGAAACGATATATCCCATCGGAAAGACCCCATCCGCCTGTTGTGGGACCTGCTTCCATCAGCTTCCGGATTGTGTCCGGAGCCACCCTTGTGATATCACTGAAGAAGCGGCCAGCGCTCTTCTTAGAAAGCAGATAGAAGCAAAGCGGCGCATTAATGCCGGATCTCTTTGTATCCGGTATAAAAAGATAGATTATTTTCAGCATAACGATGTCTTACGGTTTTCTGGTTATGTCATGGACATGGCAAATATTTCAGGTTTTACCTTTTATTCCACTTATAAGGAAGAGCTTCCAGATAAAACCGGTGCTGTGGTGCATATCTGGTGTAAAGTTTTCTTGAAAGAACCAGCGGTTTTCCTTTTGGATTATGTAGGCGAATCCCCTCTTTTTTACCGGAACGGGCCGCTGGCAAAGCAGAGACCGTGGGAGACATTTTACCGACTCACAGGGTTGGATAAGAAAAAAGAGAAAAAACGGACCCATAAAGAAAAAGGAAATGACCGGAAGAGAAGTGATATGGACCCTGTTCATGATGCAAAGGTATTATTTATGATCAATGGGGATTACACATTGGAAGAGTTAAAATCCAGATACCGCAAATTGCAAAAAGCGTTTCACCCAGACAACGGAGAAGGCGATGCCGAGGCGTCACAGAAGATCAATGATGCATATGCCGTATTAAAGCGGGCATATCAGTCGCCTCATTGACGAAAAGGAGGTGTTTTTCATGAAAGAGATGTTTTATTCTATTGGCAGGGTGTTGACTGCGCCATTTTACTTTCTGCATAAAGGGGTATCCCTGCTTGTTCAATCTGGTTTGATCGATATCATTGTCAGCGTTGGATTTCTCTTTTTGGCGATCGGTTTGTTTATCGTCAACCAGGGATCGACCAATGGGGAGATCATGTGGAACATTTTTTATATCTTGTTTTTAGCTGTTATTTATTTGATCGTGATGGGAATCTTCCATATGGCAAAGAATCTTATTTTATCGATCGTGTTTCTGATCCTCACTCCATTTGCGAAGTTCCATGTATTTTGCTATAACCATAGCTACGGGTATGCGGAAGCATCTGACAGAGGAAATGAACCGGTAGACGCAACGTATACAGGAAAGCAGGAAGATACAGAAAAGAGTTATGAAAAAAATTCGTCATTTACCCATGAACAAAGAAATGCAGGCAATGCTGGCATCCATCAGGGATGTGGGATGCTTTGACACGCCGTGATATGAGCTGTAGGCCACTGGCTTATGGCTCTTTTTTTGTGAAAGTAGAAATCATGTTCTCATCATATTAAGTATAAAGATCACATACAGAAAGGATTGATTTTTTATGAAAGATAGATCATATACCGTAAGGGAAGAGTATTTAGAAAGTGTAAAAAATAAATTACAAGATGTACTGTTGTTATGCCAGATCCATCGGATCCCGTTTTTTGCTACCATAGCGACAGAAGACGATGGAACACATACCACATACCAAAATTATGTCCACAGCGCTGCAGCTAATCACATCCCTATTACAGACGATGAGATCCGTAAACATATCCTTGTAGCCAATGGGTTTATTCCAGTCCCAAAGCGGGAAGCACAGACATTCGCCCCATTCGAACACAGTCTCTACGGAGAGAGAGAAGAATAGAGGTGATCACTTTGGATTTCTGCATAGCCCTCTTTGGTAATATCTCCACCTCTGATATATGGATGGAGTATCCTGCTTTGAAAGAAGATACCTGCTTTCTTATCTTAGTCGCTGGTGCCACTTCCAAAATAAGTAAAAATAAAGCGGAAAAAGTAAAAGGATTTTTAAGCAAAAAGAATCCCTGTTCCTATAGCAGCCTCAATATCAATGACCTTTGCAATATAGAAAAAGACCATGGCGGGAAGGTTTTGGAAACTTTACATGGTTTCCAGATCCCTTCCCGCCTGAAAGTCGTGTTCAGTTTGGGGCCGGATACCCCGTTATGCGATAATTTCCAGCGGTGGCTTGAAAAGAATCGAATTCCTTATGGGCTTCTCACTAAAAATGATGTCTTATGGAAGTTTGATCCGCAAGAGGAATCGGAATCCTGGGGAATCCTTCCCTCTGCTGCAAAAAAGACTGTATCATCCAAAGAAATATCAAAAAGGAAACGAAACTTGCAGCGTAATCAAGTTTCGCATCCGCCAAAGAAAAAGATTCCCGAAAATACCCCTTCCCAACCAACGATCACTCATACCCCTTATGTTGAGAAAGCTACAGAAGAGCAAACATCACAAATACAGCGAATAGTAGAAGAGACAGATAACTATCGCTCTTCCTTTGAGGAGTATGATGCGGGTACTACCAAGGAGCAGGATACGGTTCATCTTCAAAAAAATATTCAAACAGTCAAAACAGAACAACAGGTTACAGATAAAAATATCGAAAAAGAATCTTTTTCTGCCGATGAGGTAAATCACCCTGATATTGTTATGCCGGTTTCTGCAGCATCTTCCAGAGAAAAAGGGTTAGTTGGAGAGGAAAAAAAGTCCCAAGAATCAAATACTATCCCAGAAATCACTTTTACAGAGCCTGAAGCCGAAATTAAAAAAAAACAGGAAGAAAAAGTAGATAAGAGCCACAAACAGATAAGTCTCCCCTTCTCATTAAAAAAAATAAAAGACAGTTTTTCATTGTTCTCCGGAAAAAAAGCAATGGCAAAAACAGAAGAGATCCAACGTGTAGAAAGTGAGAAACAAAAACAGCAGGAGCAATACGCCAGGATTGAGCAATCCTTAACAGAGTCTATAGAACAGATAAGAAGTGAAATGGAACAGGCAAAAGAGGCTTACCTATATTATTTATGGCAGCCATTCAAGTTATCTGTCTGTGTACGCATGGATATCCCGCCGGAAGATTACCCTGTGAAAGAATCAGTTGTTTACTCCGTGTGGTTGGCTCTGCTTCAATCAGTCCTTATCGATGACTTTGACCAAAATAAAGGGACGCATATCCATTGGACAATCGACGGTTACCCTAATTTTGAGAAACTGAAATCTAAGGCAGTGGAATTATACCAACATCGAATCCAGTTGAACGCACCCCGCAACTTCCGCCCCCCAAAAGGATGCCTTCCTGTCATAATCCCTGTTATGGATAAAACCCCTGCATCAAACCAGAATATGCAGCTTGTCATACGGCAAATCGTACAAAAAAAGGAGGATGCGAAAAAACGCTATCTGTATTTCAACTTTATCTATATGTTATCCCTGCTGGATAAGTATACTGGTTTACTCTTTTCTTCCACACATCCAGACGCTGCATATACCGACTATCTGCGGTCAGACTACTTGAATGCCCTCTATAATGAATTATTAAAAGCATCGGATGCAGGCGATTTTAAAAATTCTTTACAGGTAGGTTATCAAATTAATATATGCAGGATCCCCGATACGGATTTCTTTTTTTTAAAGAAGACAGCGGAGGATACTGCCGCGTCACAAAAACTCTTCACTTCCCATCCGGAAACAGTAGATACCTCTGTATCCAGGCAAGAGCCCAAAGAACCAGCGAAAGCGGATAAGCCGGGAGGCCGAAAGGGTAAGTCAAAAAGATAATAGGAAGGGGGCATTCGATCTTTATGTCAGATAAAAGAGATAGCTTGAAAGAGACGGATAAGCAAGGACAGGCCCGGCGAAGCCCGCCAGGTAACCAAGCTGCCGGACGGGGCAGTTCCCGGCGTGATACAAGGGCAGAAATGGATCACAGATCCAACCCTGCATCAGCCCAAAAAAAAGAAAAGGATTCTTTTTCCCCGTCCATAGACACAAATCCTATTGACACAAATTCCCGTGATGAAATATCTCCTGTAAGACAAGATAGCCTCCCAACGGAGCAGCGTTCCGGAAGGGATATCCATAGGAAGAGTCTTGTGGAACAGGAAAATGAACGTTGGATGCAGGAGATGCGTAAGCCAGAAGGATTCCATCAAGATACAGCCGCCATCCCGAGGCCGGATACAGAAGAGCGGACAGACCCGCAGCGTGCGGATCGCAGGGAGGAATTTTCCAGAAAGGACTCCAAAAGCCCTGAAGCAGCAAGGCAGGAATATGCGTTTTCACCAGAGTATACCAATACCCGCTCTACATCCAATGAAAACGGAATTGAGCAAAATACTTACGGGAATTTCGCAAAAATAGGAAGGAGTTACCGCGATGCCCATAGGAAAAGCCGGGAAGAGCAGGAAAATGAAGACTGGCTTCAAAAAATGCGGGAAAAACCATCTGCAATTGGCGGATCTACAAGACGAGGCGCAGAAAAAGAGGATCGTTTTGATGATATTGAAGAACTTTTGTCCATACAGGACGATGCTGTAGCAACAGATGAGCAAAAAGCCGCAGATATTCACCGGGATGGAGCTGATCATCAAGCGGAATTTAATGAAATATTTTCCGAAAATGGGCAAACAGAAGCATTCGCCCAACAGATGCGTTCATTGACCAACGGTGCAGAAAAAATATGGAAGATGCAATACCGGTCTTTGGCGTCCACTGGGCGTTTTGTGATGTCCTATGTCGAGCAGACGGATGCCGGGCAGGGATACCGGGTTTTAACAGACAATGTTATGCCGGTTGCCACGTTTTTAGGCCGGGCAGGAAAGAAGAGTTTAGCCAGCTTTGCTGCTGCAAGCCTTACCCAAGATAAAAAATTCCAGGATGCACTCAAGGTGTTACGATCTGGTTACTTTAAGGATGTGAGATTTCATCTTCCCCCGGACAACCTTTGGGATTTGAAAGATGTGAAATTGTTTCAGAAGGATATCCGGCAGCTGCTGATAAAAGAAGGCATCGGTACGTTCTCTGTCGATGGTGCTTTTATGTCCGCTCAGCTTTTCCGTGCAAAATTGAAAGGCAGATTCCCGGACGCCGACCTGAATGCCTTATATACAGTCGCAAAAAAAACTGCAAATATCCAGGCACTCCGCAGTCATAACAATCTGCACTTGTACTGGGTGGCAAAGCGGCTCTCCCATAAGTATATGCGGCAGGACGATACAATGAACGCGATGCTGCTCACCGGATCTATTGTCTTTCATAGCCGCCGGACCCTGCGAAATGCTTTCCGTGTAGCCGCCCTGCTATTCCGCGCGACAGCCTTTATCGCAAAAGAGGCCGCTTTGCTTGCCGCGAAAGCCGCTACCGCTGCCGCAAAGACCCGTTTGGCGAATACATTAGCAGAAAAAAATTCTATTGCGAAAAAAGCTGTGAAATCTGTCCAGAGATCAGAACAGGCGCTGCGTCAACATCTATCAAAGAGTGCCAAACGGAAAGCAGAAAAGAAAGCAAAGAAAGTCAGAAAAAAAGCGGCGCGACAGGCAAAGCGGGATGCCATCCTGGATCGGATCCTCCCGACACGGATCTTGCGTCGCAAGCTTATCAAACCAGCAAAAAGCATCCTGACCAAAGGCCGATTTAATCCATTGGGATGGATAGGTAAATTTCTTGGAAAGTTAGCTGCTGTCAAAGCCGGTATCCTTGCTTTTGCCGGCATTCTCTTAGCTGCGGCCTCCATTTTTGCTATCTTTATCGTTTCTATCACAGCTATCCTGGAGATGTTTAACTGGGGTGCCAATGATAAAGAAACCCGCGACCATTGTTTTGAGGTCATCGCATCCAGTTTCCAGTCCCAAATGTCACAAATGGAAAACTACGGGATCGGACAGGGATACCGGAACATTATCTATACCTTTAATGACCGTGATGATGACCCGTCCAATGACCACAAAACAAATGAGGTATATACAGAAGAAGAGTTTGATTATACGGAGACGACAAACTCTGTGGAAATGCTTTCTATGGCACAAGTCTACTTTGACTTTGATCTGGAAAACGCAGACCGGACAGAGTTGGATAATTACCTTAGAGGCTTATATAATGGCAGTCATGTGATCACTACGAAAGAAGTTCCAAGCGAGGAGACCGATGAAAATGGAAATGCGAAATATACCGACCTTGAAGTCATCCTCACTACATACTACTTCGATGAACTTTTTGATTGTGCCATCACATCTGCTTCTTATGCTGGCGGTGAGTCACCGATCGCTGGGGAAGCATTTGATATCCCACAGGATTTTAAACAATCCATCACCTATGAAGGTACGATGGAATGGGCGAAAGGTGTGGCAACTAGTCCATCAAATCCAATGAAACAAGTCGTTGATGCGTGGTATGAAAATGGACAAAATGTCGGCACAGAACAGGACGGCATGCTGGGTACTCCTTGTATCATTGTCGGTGGGCAGAAACGATACCTTTGTGCAATCGTCGGCCACTTTGGACAGATCGGGGATTATGTGGATGCCTACCTGGAAGATGGGACGATCCTGCCGCTAATCCTGATCGATAACAAAGGATGTTACGATGGCGGTGCTTATCATAACTTAAATACAAACTTTATGTTTAACGGCTTCCACTATGGACATACGGTCTCTCCAGGAAACCAAAGTGTATGTTCTGTCCTGGAATTCATGAAATCTTCCACGGCACCTTCAGGAAATCCATCATCTTATTGCACCAGACTTGCACCGGTAGCTGGATCGGATTCCTCGTCTATCAAAGTTACAAAATTTGTCAATGGTGGCTCTTTCTTAAAAAATCCGTCCGGACCGCAGTATGTCAATGGTGATACAGTGGTTATTGACACAAATAACGCCAATGCTCAGATGTTTTTACAGAAATTAGGTGTGATCTCCAATACGGTAAAGACAAATGCATCCAACGTGGAACGGTCCAGTGGATGTGAAAGGACGTTCCGTACCTTTGAGAAAAAATTACGGAATAACGAAAAAGCAGAGATTAACTGTATCGGCCCTGGTAAATGGGCACTGGAAGAGATGGGCCTTTTACCAGAAGGTTGTACCTTCTATGGCTCCAGTGACGGCACCTTCCATATGCCGTCCGGTCAAAGCCGCAGAAAACTTCTCAACAAAATGGCATTGATCGAAAGGGGCGGTGCTGTAGGTATGACCTTGAATCAAGCAACCAAAGAAGGAAAACTGCAACCGGGAGATATCATCAATCTGAGCAGTTCCACATACAGCCATTCTGTCGTATATGCCGGCGCCGATTCCCAAGGACACCCTATGGTCTATGATGGCGGCGGCGAGTCAGAAAAACAAGGCTATGGTAAAGTCGGCTGTTACATTGACTACAGTAATTCTTACCAAAATTCTAAGATCCGGACGATCCTCCGGTGGAAATAGTATAAAATCCGTCAGTCTATTTTGTTGACTGGCGGATTTTTTTTATGCAGATCAGCAGCCTTTCCGCAAAACCTCTTTTTTTAAAATTCAAACCACTTTACTCAGCAAATTATTAACGGAGAAAGACGTCAGATGTCTTTCTCCTTTTTGGATTAAACGGGGAACCCGTTAGAAAGGAGGGAGGCGGAATGTCGCCGAATACAATGGAGAAATCTGTTTGCTGTGTACCGGAAAAGAAAAACAAATCTGTTTGCTGTGTACCGGAAAAGAAAAACGGACGATTTACAAAGATCAGGAAGAACCTGTTAAAAGTAACAACCACTTTCCTTTTAGCATTTAACTTCCTGTTTGGCGCATATTGCCCGGTTTTCGCTGCCAATGATGCTGAAAAGATCATCAAGGACTTACTGGGGGATTTGATCAACATCCTCTGTATGGCCTTTAGTGCTGTTGGCATCCTTATGGTAGCGTTTAGTATTCCAAAAGCGATCATGTCGTTTAGAAATGAGGATACAGATGGGCAGACCCGGGCAGCCATGGCTATTATCCTTGGCGTCTTTCTGACTGCAAGCGGTCTGATCGTAAATGGCTTTGGGCTCATTGACCTGCTTTATACCTTTTAATCGCAGCTATCCATTTGTGGGGGACGCACAGGAAATACATACTGTTTCCCGTCCTCCACAAAATAACAGGAAGGAGTGAAATATGGGATCGTTTTTATTTATGGAATTCCAGACCATTTTTGGTGGCGGCGCCATTGAGGATACTGCAAGCTTTATGTCATCTATCATCGGGGCATTGAGGAATGTATTTGCGGAAAACGGCGCTGTTACCCAAGGGATGGCTCTCTTTCTGGGTATTGCCGGGTTGATCGCGATCATTGGTTATTTCATGGAACTTTGGAATTTATCCGCAAAGGACTTCTTAACATTCGACAAGATGGTCTTGAGTTTTACCAAGGTCGTATTCGTCCTTGTCTTGCTGATCTTTTCACAGGATCTGATTGTCGCTGCATTTAATGTCTGTGCGGCAGGTTATGACTATGTAGCAGAAGAAATGCCAAATATCACGTCCAGCTCCGATAACGTAAGGATCACCTACTTTGGACAGTCTGAGATTCCGGACAACTATACGGATCCTTTACCAGATCCTGTTGATTCCGTAACACAAGGCATCTTGGATTCAGAGGCTGGCAATGACGATGACAGAACAGAAGTATCCATGCAGACAATTTTTGAGTGCAAGAAATTCACTGGCGGCGGGGCATTGGAACGTACTCTGAAGATGCTCTCTAGTATTCTTACTTTATTTTTGCCGTTCCTTTTGTGTTTCGTAGCACAGTGCGTTGCCTATTTCGTCTGTGTATCAAATGCGATCCAGCTGATCGCTTATGGGATATTTTCACCGATTGCCCTGGCACAAAGTTATGATGAGGGAAGCAGGGCCACTGGGATTCAATACCTCAAAAAGTTCATAGCCGCAGGGATCACGTTCGCTGTCATCATTGTCATCATGAGCGCGGCTTCCTGGCTGCAATCCGGGATCGTTACATGGATTGCAGGTACTTCCGGCAATTTACTCGATGATGAGGGTGTTTTAGCGATTAATGCAATCAATTTTTACAATATCATTGGTAACCTGAAATTGATCATCCCTTATACAGTCATCCAGTTTGGGGCGATTGGCGCGATCCTTAAGTGCGATCAGGTTGCAAGGGATATGTTGGGCGCACGGTAAACAGTAGAAAGGAGCTTACGTATGATCGAAAAAAGAGTGCCAAAAGATGTCCGGTCTTACAAAATGAAGACTTGTGCCGGGTTATGCACCGTCCGGCAATTACTCTTTACAGTTGGGGCAGTAGGGTGTGCCGCCATCTGTTATTTCTTTGTCCTGCGCCCGTTAGGAATCCGTGATTATTATCTGATCTTTATCGCAGCTATGATCTGCGGACTTCCTTGCCTTGCGTTTGGCTGGTTCGAACCAATGGGAGTCCCCTTGGAAAAATGGGCTGTTTTTGCTGTCCGCTATATGCTGGCACCACCCAACCGCGTTGAAAAACAGAAGTATATCACTACGGAAGACACACGGAAAAAAAAGAAAAAAAAGAAACCTATCACAAAAAAAGAATTGATGCAGCACCCAGAATACCGGGGCTACCGATGATGGAAGGAGTGAGAAAATGCCTCTTTTGTTAGAAAAACAACCGGCAAAAGTTAAGAAAGAGAAAACAGATAAAGCAGGACATAAGGGAAAACGCGCCTCATCGAAGAAGCAGGATATCATTCCAAAAAATATCATGGACAGTATCCCTTACTATATGGTGTATGACAATGGGATCATTGAAACAACACCAGGTGTATTTACAAAATCTTATATGCTGCCGGAGATTAATTTCCGGTTAGCAAAAAATGAATCACAGGACGCGATCGCCCGAATGTACGGAGAATTTTTAGGTGTCTTCGAACCAGAGATCCAAATTGAGGTCACTGTTTATAACCGTTCTATCAGCATGGAAGAATTTATGCAGGAGATTCTTTTGGAAATGCAGGCAGACGGGTTGGATTCCTACCGGGAAGAATATAACGACATGCTGCTTGAAAAGATGCTCGGGGCAAAAAATAATTTGATCGCTAAAAAATACCTGACGATCTCTGCCCCGGCAGACGATATCAGGGATGCCATTGCTGTGTTTAGCCAGATTGATGCAACAGTAGCGGAACGGCTGGCCCACCTGGTAAATAGGGACGTAACACCGATGGATACTATTTCCCGCTTGAACCTACTGAGTGAGATCTATAACCAGGACCCATCCCCAATCTATAAAAAGCAGATGATACAAGGGCATGAAGTCGAATCTTTTTCCCTTGAAAACTGTGCCAGACAGGGGATCACGACAAAAGAAGTTATTGCACCATCGGTCATGAACTTTACAAAACCGGAGATCGTGCTTGGGGAATCGGTTGCAAAAAGTTACTATGTAGCAAACTACCCAACCTGGCTGAAAGCCAGTGTTTTATCTGACTTTGAGATCCTCCCGGCTAATTTCTTGCTCAGTATCCATTTTAATTCTATCGCAAAAGATGATAGTGCAAAAATGCTCAAAGAGAAAAGCATGGCAATTCGGGGAATCATCTACAAACGGCAAAAAGACAGCTTAAAGCATGGGGTTCTTCCCGATGCCATCCAAAGCCCGGAAATAGATGAGGCAAAACGGGAAGTAGATAACTTACGGTCGGATGTCTCGAAAGAGGACGAACGGATCTTCACTGTCACGACCATACTGACTCTCTTTGCCGATGATAAAGACAATTTAAAAAAGATTGAAAAGCAGGCGATTCGGATCGCGAACCAAAACTTGATGACGATACGCCCGTTAAGTGGCACGCAACAGGAGCCGGGATTTAATTCTTCTTTGCCTTTGGCTGTGTGCCAGCTGCAGATCGACCGTATGATGCAGACCGATTCTGTATCTGCGCTGCTCCCTTTCAACATGAAGGAAATACGCCAACCGGGCGGAAGATATTATGGATTGAATGCAGTCAGCAAAAACATGATCTTATATGACCGGGCAACAGGCCCGAACCCCGCTGCCATCATCTTAGGTGTCCCTGGAGCCGGCAAATCGTTTTCCGCAAAACGGGAGATGATCAATGTCCTCTTATCTACACCAGATGTGATCTATTGTATCGACCCACAAGGCGAATATAACCCGATTGTAAATACTATGGGTGGTATCTGTCAGCAATTTGCCGAAGGTGCTGATTTCTACATCAATCCGCTGGATATTAACCTTAACACAGGGTTTGAAGGGAAAAGCCCGTTGACCGTAAAGACAGATTATGTGATGGGATTATGCAACATCATCGTGGGAGGGCAGCAAGGACTGTCACCAATTGAAAAGACCGTCATCACCAGGGCATGTAAATATGTATATGAGGATTTTATCAAATATCTGGAACGTACCGGCAAAGATTACGATTATGAAAAGAATCCAACCTTGCGGGATCTGTATGAAGAGTTGCTGCATATGCCAGAACCGGAAGCACAGACCATCGCCCTTTCTATGGAACGGTTTGTGGATGGTACATATGCTTTATTTGCCCATCATACGAATGTCAACATTGATAACCGGTTTATCAATTATGACCTCCGTAACGTGGGTACAGGGCTTGAGGAATTAGGACTTTATACCGCCTTTGGGTATGTATATAACCGGATGATGGTCAATGCTACGCTGGGGATTCGAACCTGGCTCTACATCGACGAATTTTATGTCCTTATGAACAATCAGACTTCGGCAACATATATCTCTGATATCTGGAAACAGGCGAGAAAATGGAATGGATATCCGACTGCGATCACGCAGAATATCGAAGATATGCTCCGTTCCAATGAAGCTCGGACTGTTATCAATAACAGTTACTTCAAGATCTTATTGGGACAATCGGATATCAACAGAAGAGAGTTATCTAAGTTGTTAAACATCTCCCCAATGGAGCAGAAATACATCAGCCGTGCAAAACCCGGAATGGGACTCTTGCAGATCGGGGAAGATTTTGTGCCGTTTGATGATAATTTTCCAAGGAATACTATGCTCTACAAGATCATGTCTACAAATCCGAACGAAGATCTTTCTAATATCAGTTAACTTACAGGAATTCTGGGCGAGTCGATTTCGTTCAGGATTCCTTCCATATTATATACGGGAGGTAAAAGTATATGCTTGATCTCAAGACAATTTACACTTTGAGTAGCTACACAGATGAAGATGGAGCTCCACGGAGCGCATCCGCAGTTATGACAACAAAATTACCACCCTCTGGGACCGGGGAACCAGTAACAGTTGATACTGCTTACTTAAATGCCCCCATCGTTATAAAGGGAGAAGGCGGATGTACTGTCGTTACTGCTTTATTTAAAAAAGATAAACGGGTAGATTTTTTAAGGGCTGCAAAGATCAGTATGGAATGGTTGAATCAGGATACGGATACTGCCTTAGTTCTACAAGTTGTACCTTTTTATTTTCAGGGTATGTTGACTATCCTTTTCCAGCATCTTGCTTTTTGTGATTTTTATGAAACGTTGGATAACTACAAACTAATCCTTGCCTTCGATGGGACAAAGACATTACTATTAGGCGATGACAGCATTGATATTGAAAAGATCATGAAAGAGGCGGAGAGGGAAACGGAACAGGAGCTGCGGCAGATGGATGAAGCGATCGCGGCGGAAGAAGCAGAAGCGGTGGCGATTGAAAAACAGATCAGCGAATCCCTGATGCCTGACCTGACAGATATCAACACAATCATTGAATCTCCGGAGGATGATATACCAACGGATCAGAATACACGGTATTCTGACTAAACATACAGGGAGGCGATATATTTATGCGATTAAAGAAACTGGTCATGACATTTTCCTTGTGCGGCATATTCTGTACATTACCTTTTACTTCTTATGCGGCAGCGCCGAAGAAAGATTCAGCGGAGCCAGCCGCTGTTACACAGGCGGAGACCATTGCCTCTCCGACCACAGAAACGCCGGCTCCTGCTTCATGCACTTATTTTATTGACGTAAAGACGGACATCCCATTGGCAGCAGATGATATCTTTAAAGTGACAATATCTTCCGAAGCTGGCGAGGAGACTGTGATCGAGATTAATGGGAAAAATTTCGCAGAGGAAAGTTATTCCTTGCCTGCCGGATCCTATTCTGTGACAAACATTGAATACAAAGGGTTGAATTCTGCAGTGTTCCAGCAAGGATATGGAGCTACAAAAACATTCACTCTCACAAATGGAAACGTAAATCGGATATCTTTGTATATCGGTTCCACACAGGTATCGATGGCAGATAATGATATTTTAGCAGTAGCTCCGTATTCATCCACAGCGGTAGCCAGTACGGCGAACCCTTCCCAGGAAACGACTGGCAGTACAGAAAACAATTCTATCGATAATATTTCTGCTTCCACGGAAGATGCTGCAGATAACAGTACAGAAGCATCTGTGATAGCAGAAGACCCGCCCGATGAGGATGTGATAGAGAAAGTCGATCAAGAGGAAGAAGAGGATACAGATACTCCGAAAAAAGGGGTTAAATACTATGTGAATAAATTATTATTCTGTGCTATCCTGGTATTCGTGGTCGGTGTTGCCTCGTTTATCTTTTATCGCAAAAAAGGGGCATGATTTTCAAAAGCGGGGAATTTCCTCGCTTTTCTGAAAATTATGTATGATGAGGTTTGACTTTTTTATTACCCACTAAAAGTGGGACTTATGTTCCGCTTTTTTTTGATGTTCTTCATATATTTTTCTCTATCTTTTTCCCCATATTGTTGATGTCAAAAAAATCAAAAACAGGAGGAAATGATTTATGAAAAAGAAACTGATGATTACTGCTATGGCAGTTTGCTTGCTGTTAAGTGGCTGCAGTGGAAGTGAAAATGAAGAAACGGAGAAATCGGTTTCTTCTGATTGGATTCATGTCTATGTTGATGAAAAAACCGGAGTTAATTACTTGGTTTATTCTGGTTACAAAAGCGGAGGTATCACCCCACGATATAACCCTGATGGAAGTCTCTACATTGAGGGACAGGAATAGGAAAGGAGTCAAAGTTAATGTTCAGTGATTTCGTAGTCAATTGGATTAATCAGCAGTTAGATAAATCCCGATTAACAGATACATCCAGAGTATTGTGTTCAAGAGATTCGTATGGACAATATGTAGATGTGGATTATAAGTATATATCCGAAACGGATATGGCCGAGGATTCTACGTTGATATTTGCAGAAATGACTGATACAGGAAATCCAACAGAAAACACCTGGAAAGAACTTATCGAAGATGCCGAATTTCTAAGCAAATTTTTGAATCTGCCTTTGGTTATAGGAAAATAGCAAAAGCAAAAATTTGAGTCTTCTGGATAAAACCAGAAGGCTCTTTTTTTTAATTTTTTCTCATAAGATGACATGATCTCAAGTCCGCAGGACGAGTGATGTCGTATGGATGCATTGATGAAAATGTTTCGATTATATAGATAAGCGCACACCCCGTCTACAATCTATGATTTAGGCGGGGTGTGCGTCCTTGGCTCTTAATGTACGCCGCTATGACCGCATGCGTCCGGTCACTCACGGAACAGATAAAGTATCTGTCCGACCAGAAATATGGCTTCCAATAATAAAGCTTTAGTTTGTTCTATATAAGGCTCTCTCCATGGACAACCCTCCTTTACAACTAATAATGGATATCGTATACTGTATCTATCATGAATTGTAAAGGATGCCGGGAAAGGAGGGATCACTATGGCTATCGTATCTTACGGCTTAAAGATCACAAATGCATACCATGTGTTCGATGCGACGCTGCGGATCTACCGTGCTGCCGTGAGGTACCTGATGGATATCGCCGACCTCCATTATGGAGACCTCCTTCCCCTCAACGGGTATATCACGGCAAACGGAAAGACCGTCATCGCACAGCAGCACCGCCAGCAGTATATGGAACGGCTGGTCCACAGCACAAAGAGCCATCCTGCGGAGTACCCGAAGTTCGACCGGGACTTTTACAAGTTCCCGTCCTACCTGCGCCGGGATGCCATCAATACTGCAGTGGGCAATATCCTCGCCTACCATTCCCAGCTTAAAAACTGGGAAGACGGGGGCAGGCAGGGAAAGCGGCCATCCTTAAAACGGAACCCTCTGGCTATGCCTTGTTTTTACCGGGGGAACAC
>NZ_NFIR01000032.1:0-32865 GCF_002159465.1 Eubacterium sp. An3 | reverse complement strand
TTTCTGTGTACTTTATTCAGTTTTCAATGTACAATTCTTTTTATATTGAACACTTATAAAAGCGTATCAACCTATATTTTTTCAAATCGGATTATCCGAGTTTTCGGACAGTCTCCCCTACCATTCAAACATAGGTGAATTGCATCATGTGGAATTAAAAAGACCTTAGAAGCCAAATGCACATTATTTCCTATAGAAATCAAATTTGGATATAGTGGAATTTTTCTTTCCATAATCGTACAGCCGTTTCCAATTTCATGAAAAATGCGATGTTCTTTTATGTATTTTGCTCGTTTTACACTACTCGGAATCATCCATAACCTTATCGTATGACACAATCTGTAAAGCGCCTGTCTATTCATTGATTCTTCTCCCTGCCTTGACCTCACGCAACAGCATAAATGCTTCAGCATAAGGGATGCTAACTGTATTTCCTCTGAATTTTGCCAATGCCTCAACTGTCTCTAATGAACGTGGATTCGGGAACTCAGCCAACTGTGTCGTAAATTTTTTTAAAGCATCTAATTTCTTATCCACAAATTCACTAATATCGTTATAGACATTAGGAATAAAATCATTTACCATATTGGGTATATCCCATCCTGTTTCCGATAACGTTTCATAAGCATATATTTTCTTTACCTTATGCTCATACTTTGGCCGTAATGCAACCATTGCGGCATCAACTGTCATTTTGTGATCCAGCTGCATATCTCCACGATGTGGAAGATACACTATTTCAGGTTTTATATCCTGAATGGTTTTCATAAATGCATCATTCAATTTATAACGCGGTACTTCTTCCATCATTACTGCAGGAAAATCAAGGAAAATCGTCTCCTTGACACCAAGCAATGCATCCGCTTTCTTGCATTCACCCATTACTTTTTCTACAGAATCTTGTGAAAATAATGGCTCATACCCTTTTGTTACGATACAAACATAAACACTGTCTCCCATAGATACATGTTTTGCAATTGTTCCACCGCACCCCAAAACTTCATCATCTGGATGTGGAGCTATTACCAAAACATTCATATACCTTCACCTGCCTTCGCATCAGAATATAAATTATCACCAGTAAATTCTTCCCTATTTCCTGCAACCCTATATTCTGCTCCAATTATTGCTTCCCGCAAGACTGCAAAAATCATTTTCAAATCCACCAAGAAACTGCAATTTTCTATGTACCAAATATCGTTTTCAAATTGATCATTCCATGTCCATGTTTTCATTGTTTTCAATGGTACACATGCAAAACCTGGTCTTACCTCATGCCGCATCATATGCCGCTTTGTATAAAGTGGAAGATATTTAACTAAAAGCGGTCGCGGCCCAATAATACTCATTGTACCGATAAAAATACAAAACAATTCTGGCAATTCATCAAGTGATAGCCTACGAATAAATTTCCCAAATTTTGTAGCCCTTTTATCCTCTGATAACAATTCACCATTCTCATCTGTTTCATTTGTCATAGAACGAAACTTATAGACTTTAAAGATCTTTCCATGAAGTCCAGGCCTCTCTTGGGAATATAATACTGGTCTTCCATGTATAATCAGTTCTAAAAGAGCAATCATTATAAATAACGGACTTAATATGATAATAGCTATTCCGCTGAGAAGAATATCTATTAATCTTTTTATATACTTTGTATATATATTTTTCTTAACAACTGGCAATGAATCCACCTATATCATCTACTCCCTAAATTACTTTGCCGGATTACCTTTCACGACACATCCGTCACTTACATTTTTTACGACAACAGCTCCCATGCCAACTATAGCCCCAGAACCTATATGTCGTCCATCCCGCACCGTTGCATTTCCAGAGATATAAGCTTTGTCTCCTGTCGAAGAACTTCCAAACATGATCGTCTCTCCAACCACAAAGGTATCTTCTCCAATGATCACATTATGAGAAATAAAGCTACTGTTATCCACCTTGCTTCCTCTCTTTATAGTTGTGTTATCTATAGCTCCACGAGCAATCACAGTCAATGCTCCAATCTGCACATCATCTTCCAGAACAACTCCACCGAACTGCGGCATGGTAAGAGCTTTTCCGCTTTCATCCCGGTCTGTAGAAAGACCATCTGCACCTATGACTGTGTTTTCCTTGATAACCACGTTGTTTCCTACATGAATTTCTCCGATCAACCTTGCACCGGAACCGATATAAACATTATCTCCTATCTCTGTCTCCCCACTAATATATGCTCCAGGAAGGATACGACAATTTTCTCCAATCTTTGCACCTTTGCAGATATATGCTCCATTAATAACCTCATAGTCCTCAACAGGAGGGAGATACGTGATTTTGTTATCATAAAAGAACCTACAGTATTCCCTGTGCGGATTTTCAACCTTACATACAGCGTGACGAGCTTCCAACCCACCCGGTGTATCCACATCCTTCGGCCAGAAGATAAGACAGTTTTCGCATTTCATAAATACTGCTGCCTCATTGATACGACTCTCAATAATAAACATGACCGCATTATCTTTTGGTATACTCAATGAGGCAGGCCTTAAGACATCAAATGCCTTATCTTCCACATATCTACTTGCATTTATTTTGAAGTACTCCTTCATCATTTCTTCATTGCTCCTCTATTATGCAGTTCTGTGTCTCTACAGTACATTTACTGTATTTCTATAGTATCAGTTCTAATTTATTCAAAACATCTCTTTATAATCTCAATTATTCTGTCTTGCTCCCCCGCCGTCATCTTATTATCACTCGGCAGACACAGGCCTCTGTCAAAGATATCCATTCCCACATCCAGCGGCTTTCCATCTTTGCCAACTGCTCTTCCACCGACGTAAGCATTCGTCTTTGCTCTTCCATTTCCTTCTCGGGTCACAAAAGCATTCATTCGATAAATAGGCTGCATATGCATCGGCTTCCAGATAGGACGGCCTTCTGCATTATATTTTGCCAGCGTCTCAAGGATTTCCGTCGGGCAAGTCTTTCCTTTCTCGCTGATATATATAGCCTCGGTTTCGCTTCTCACCTGGCGGCACATGGCGTCCTCATCAATCAGCATACAGGACAGCCAGAAGTTCGGCTCGCTGTTTTCCGCGTCGTATGGGTTCATGGATACTGGCAGGTCTTTGAATCCTTCCTTATATCGCATATATATTGCTTTTTTCTGTGCGATATGCTCTTCCAGATGTGGCAGCTGCCCGCGAACTACACCGGCAATCACATTACTCATGCGGTAGTTATAGCCCAGCTCTTCGTGCTGGTACCACGGGGCGTTTTCTCTGCTCTGAGTTGACCATTTACGAACTTTATTGGCCGCTTCCTCATCATCAGTCAGCAGCATACCGCCGCTGCTTCCTGTAATGATTTTATTACCATTAAAGCTGATACAGTTATATTCTCCAAAGGTTCCTGTCTGCCTGCCTTTATAGGTGGCTCCCATGGATTCTGCTGCGTCCTCAATGAGAATCGATCCATGTTTATCGCAGATAGCTCTGATTTCATCGATTTTAGCTGGAACGCCGTAGAGATGCACAAGAACAACCACTTTTACATCCGGGTACATTTCGAAAGCTTTCTCAAGTGCGGCCGGATCCATATTCCATGTGTCATACTCCGTATCAATGAATACCGGAACACCGCCTTCGTAAACTACAGGATTCACCGTGGCATCGAAGGTCATATCAGAACAAAACACCCGGTGCCCGGCCAATGCCCCTTTTCCCAACTGTGTCTGTCCATATATTTGCTCTCCCGCCAGCTTCACTGCCATGTGCAAAGACGCTGTGCCTGCGGATAAAGCCACTGCGTGGCCGCAGCCCAGCTTTTCACACACGATGCGCTCAATTTCGTTGATGTTGGCGCCCACTGTGGACATCCAGTTGGTTTCGTAGGCTTCTGTTACATATTTTAATTCTTCTCCGTGCATGGTAGGGGAAGAAAGCCATATTTTATTTTTAAATGCCTGAAATTCCATTTTCGGTTCCTCTTTTTGCTTCTGAGAAAATGCATTGGCCAACATGGTACATTATATCACCGATGTGCGTTTATGTACATTTTGTCGTCACATTTTCCAGATAATTCCCTCACCCATTCGTTACCGCTGCCACTGCCTGCGCTTTCTGCGGGCCGGCATAAACAGCCTCTCCAATTGATGCGCTTGTTTCTTTCTGCGCTTTCTTTGGAAGCGGGCGTTCCTCGCCGGTCGGGTTCTTGCCTACCGGGTGGAAGGTCGGCACGATACGCTCCACCAGTTTTACGATATCGCCGCTGTTTTCATAGCTGGCCTTGGCCAGCTCTTCCAGGTCGCGGAGGAACTGCTCGGTGTCGAACGGAATCGGCTTGCCGATATGGATGAGTTCGTTGTCGGTCTTTTTGAGGCCTTCTTCGGCCATCAGTTTCTCTTCGTAGAGTTTCTCGCCGCTGCGCAAGCCCGTGTAGACGATCGGTATCTCGGTGTCCGGCTCATAGCCGGACAGCTTGATCAGGTTGCGGGCCAGGGTGTCGATCTTGACTGGTTCGCCCATGTCGAGGACGAAGATCTCGCCGCCCCAGGCGTAGGTGCCGGCCTGCAGCACGAGGCTGACAGCTTCCGGTATGGTCATGAAGTAGCGGACGATGTCCGGATGGGTGACGGTCACCGGGCCGCCGGCTTCAATCTGTTTTTTGAAGAGCGGGATGACGGAGCCATTGCTACCCAGTACATTTCCAAAGCGGACGGCTACGAACTGGGTGCCCGTTCTGTCCTGGTTTTTGACGCTCTCAATGCGGAGACCGGATTTCCGTCCTGCGGCGGCTGTCTGTGCTGCCGCTGCGCTGTTTTCCCGGGCAGTCGCGGCAGAATCTGCGGATTCTCCGGCATCCCGGGCGGCTCCGTTTGAAGAGCCCCGTTCTGAGGCCCCTGCGCCGCCGTATACGGCCATATGGTCCATCGGGTCATAAGCAACCTGCCCGTCAATCTGTTTGTCCTTATGGGCGTGGATGAACGGCAGCAGGTCGATGCGGCCTTCTTTGCTGACGGCGTCCATGCTCTGGATGACCATCTCGCAGAGACGCTTGCTGGCGCCCATGATGTTGGTCGGGTTCACGGCTTTGTCGGTGCTGATGAGGACAAAGCGCTGCGCGCCGTGCTTTAAGGCGGCGTAGGCCGTCTTGTAGGTGCCGATGACGTTGTTCTTGATGGCTTCGTTCGGACTGGTCTCCATGAGCGGCACGTGCTTGTGGGCGGCCGCATGGTAGACGATGTCCGGTTTGTACTGTTCAAAAACCATGTTGATGCGGCGGCTGTCGCGGACGGAGCCGATGAGCACCACCAGGTTCAGGTCTTTATATTTTCGTTTTAATTCCTGCTCGATGTCGTAAGCGTTGTTTTCGTAAATGTCAAAGATGATCAGCTGCTTTGGCTCATGGGCGGCAATCTGGCGGCAGAGCTCGCTGCCGATGGAACCGCCTCCGCCTGTGACCAGGATGACTTTCCCTTTCAGGTACTGGAAAATCTCGTCCATATTGACCTTGATCGGGTCACGGCCCAGCAGATCTTCCACGGCTACAGCCTTCATCTTGCTCAGGGAAACGTCGCCGTTGGCCAGCTGGTAAACGCCCGGGAGACTCTTTAACTGGCAGCGTGTCTCCTTGCAAATGTTGAGAATATCCTTTCGGTCCTGCGGTGAAGCCGTCGGGATGGCGAAAAGAATCTGGTCGATGTCATACTTGTGCACGGCCTTCAGGATGGATTCCCGGCCGCCGACGATCGGAACACCTTCCATAAAACGGTTCCATTTGTTCGGATTGTCGTCAATGACGCAGCGCGGCTTTGTGTCCAGCTGACCGGAGTTCTTTAATTCCTTTAAGATCACCTGTCCGGCGGCGCCGGCGCCGATGACCATGACGTTGTGCTTCGCCCGCATGTTGTTCTCGCGGCGGCTGCGCAGCAGCGTGATGTAGCGATAAGAGAAACGGACTCCTGTGACCAGCACAAACTGCGTTACCGCTCCGATCATATAATAGGAAATCGGCATCCGCTGTACAAACAGTGTAATCCCGGCCGTATGAACCACGGAGGTGATCACAGACGCGGCAAAGATCCTGTTCAGTTCACTGAAGCTGGCAAAACGCCAGATACTCTTATATAAACGCAGCACAAAAAAGACCGCCAGGACGAATATCGTGTAAAAAGGACTAAAAACCAGGAATGAATGGAAATATTCCGGCGGTATATTGGAGTAGCGTGCGTCAAAACGCAGCCACAGTCCCAGAAAATAAGAAAAATTAATTGCGATAATGTCGAATATAACAAGATAGAAGGTAATCACCTTCCAGTGTTGGATATGTATCTTTTTTACCGTTGATTTTTTGCGGCCAGAGATTCTTTCCCTCTCTCTTCTGCTTTCTGACTCTTTTTTCATACTTTTATCCTCTGCCCTGTTTCCTCATATTTATCAGCACAGATCCTTCTTCTGCGAAGTCTTCTGCACATTTTCATTCATTTTATATATAATTCGTGCATTATATAACGACATATAACCCACGATTTCAATAATATCAGGCATTTCTACTTTTTTCAACTGCAAATATTACCACTTTTCCTGCATTTTATGTACATTTCTCAAATGGTACGCTCTCCGGAACTCATGACTCCCAGGAACCATTGGCTGCATTTGATATGCGGATTCATCACCCTTTTCACAAAAAAACAAAAAAATGTCCTCGTAATGACAAATACCTAACCATAAGTGGCAATTTTTATATTAAAATATGATATATTTTTAAATAATAAAACCAATACTGAGGTGTAAATCGTAACAAGTTTTCTTCCCGACAGATAATATTTTCTTACCCCCCACTTAACAGAAAAATTTTATTTGAAAGGAAGGGATACAAATGAAAAAATCAGATAAGGATCTTAATCTTCTTATCAGCAGGAAACTTTATGAATACCGTATGGAGAATTCTTATTCTCAGGAACGCATGGCGGAAAAACTTAACATTTCACCGCGAAGCTACTGGGAACAGGAAAAGGGAAAAAGCGGCTTCAGCGGCAGAACCATCTGCCGGCTTCTCTGCATTCTCCCTCCGGAGGAAGTGAGCAGTCTGATACACAGCCTGCGAACCGAAGTATGGAAGGAGGATTACGAGTAAAGAAAAGCCAAAACACAGAAGGCCGCCGGGACTTACATTCCGGCGGCCTTCTGGCACACATCCTGCTATTTACTTTACTTTTTATAAGAGACTTCTTTTACCACATATCCGTATGCAGAATCTTTATCTTTCTTTACCTTGAGAACGGTGCTGCCCATATCCTCGGAACCATTCTCTCCGTAGATACCCATCTTATTCTGAATCTCAACCCGATACAGATTCTTCTTAATCTGAACAACCTTTTTAATCTTATACTGAGGAATACAATCGCTGAAATCTCCGCCGCAGTACATGTACGGATCATTTGCGAAACTGCTGTCTGCAGCGCATACAAGCATATCTTCCTGGCCTGTCTTCTTGAGGACATTGACCTTTGCAGCCTTGCCGAACAGATCCTTTGTCTCTCTTTTTAACTCTCTGGCAGTAAATCCAAAATCATCTTTATAGTTGTAACGCACAAACGCGCCGATTGATAACTGATTCGCTCCGTTCAGCGGAATCTCAACCTGTCCGCCTGAAATATTGCCGCTGAGATTCATCGCTGTAGTATAAGCGGCAAACATCTCAGAAACCTGCTTCAAATCACGGTCACCGCTCATCTTCTTCGTGACATTCGCCGCAGCCGCATGAACCGGCACTGCAGATACTATCAACATCATCGCTGTCAATAATGCCATAATCTTTCTCTTCATAATGAATCTCCTCCTGTTGTCATATTCGAGAGCATCTCGCCCTCAGATGCGTTTATTATAGTTTCTCCCCTGCAAAATTGCCATAACAGAAATATTATTTTTCATTACGGAGAAAATAAAAATTGTAACAGAAGTGTTGCAGAAAGAGCCGATTCAGAGCCGCAAACACAAAAAGATTCTTATTTATGTCACAAGAAATCCACACGAAATTAATTTCTTTTTCGTCTCACTTTCACAACCGGTTTCATTCCCTCCTCTTACTACAATCGAACCATCGGTTCAAAAACTGAGCCAGACTATTTTACACAGGAGGAACACAGAAAATGCCCAAACCGAGAACGGAATCCGGTGAAAAAAATCTGATCAGCAAACGCCTGGCCAAGCTCCGCCAGGAGCACCACATGTCCCAGCGCGACCTGGCCAACAAACTGCAGCTGGCCGGCTACGACATGGACAAAAACGTCATCACCCGCATCGAGACCAACAAACGCTATGTCTCCGATCTGGAACTAAAAGCCATTGCGGAAATATTCCAGGTGTCTTACGTTTATCTGATCGATGGGGAGGAGGAGTGATCCTCCTCTCCATCAATGGAAAAATTTGTAATTTTATACATTTATCAAAAGTATTTACATCTTCTGGTTGACTTTACTGTTTTTTATGTTATGCTAAGGGTGACTTGAAAACACATGCTGAAAGATAAACAGGAGAGAGAATATATGCAAAGTACAGGAATTGTCAGAAAGTTGGATTCATTAGGCAGAATTACTTTACCGATGGAACTTCGCAAAAGTTTTGACATCGGCGACAGAGAACCTTTAGAAATTTTTACCGAAGACGACAAAATTATCATTAAAAAATACAATCCAAGCGATATTTTCACAGGACAATGCGAGGATCTGGTTGAATATAAAGGAAAAAAAGTCTCCCGCGACTCCATACGGGAGCTGGCACGCATCGCCGGTTTTACATTATCAGAAGAATAAACCGGATGCTTCACCAATCCCAGTACATTTAAATCGGCAGAGAATTTCTGTAAATATAATATATGATTGATAAAAAGGTCTTCCATGATACTGTCATACATCATGGAGGGCCTTTCTTGTTTCCTTATTATCAAAAATGCAATCTGAATAATAAACATCTCAAATAGATCTACGTAAATGTTGATCTATCCACATCCGCTGCCGCAGGCAGCAATACTTTCCACTATTCTAAAAAAAACAAAAATTAAAAATTAATTTTCTTTGTCTCATTTTCACAACCGCCCCCATCTTTTCCTCTTACTACAATCAAACCAGAAGGTTCAAAAAACGAACCAAAACTATTGTACACAGGAGGAATGCAGATATGCCTAAACCACGAACCGAATCCGGCGAAAAAAACTTAATCAGCAAACGTCTCGTAAAGCTACGTCAAAAACATCACATGTCCCAGCGCGACTTAGCCAACAAACTGCAGCTGGCCGGCTATGACATGGACAAAAACGTCATCACCCGCATCGAGACCAACAAACGCTACGTCTCCGACCTGGAAATAAAAGCCATCGCGGAGATATTCCAGGTGTCCTATGTTTATCTGATTGACGGGGTGGAGGAGTAGGAAATAAAAAATTCTACTGCCATTGGAGGCGCAACACGCAGACAATTGGGAGCTTAATCCTGCAGAGAGTTTAGGGAATTAAGCGCAGGGAAGGAGCAGCATAAACACTGCTCCTTTCTTCAATTTCTTATTTTATTATATTGGTATTCTGGTTATTACTATTCATCCTGGCCAAATGTTAATTCCATCAACTCCGCCGCGATTTCTTTATCTCTTATACGCATGATGCTGTCTTCTATTTTTTCTTTTCCCAGCAAATGAACATTACCATACCATACTATTTCCTCGTCTATGATCGCAAAATTCTCGCAGGATTCTTCTGTCGTTTTTATAAAAAATCCTTCCTGCCACATTTCTTCATGGAGCTGCATCCAGAAAGAAGCATCGCCAAATCCGTAATTATCCGGCGCCCAGGTAACGATTGTTATTTCTACTCCAAAAATCTGTTTTTCTTTCAGCATATCTATGAGTTCGTAAACTTTCGCTCCGCTGATAACCGGACTCGATATCACAATCCTCTTATCTGCTTCCAATAAATCTTTTTCAAATATTTCTTTAAAATTTTCACCGTCAAAAATAGCGTTGGCACTTTGTTTTTCACAGTGCAGACCGCTCCAGATTTCGTATCCAATCTGGCGGTATGCCTTCAGCCGTTTCGCATACATTTTGTCAAACATCGGAATATGACTGTCAATATAATCGCAAATAATCACATTTCTTTTTCCTTCATAATCCCGGTTCAGCCGCCCTGCATACTGTTCCACCACACTCCGAAAAGAAACCGGCGTCGCCATGATAAGTGTATCAAGGCGTGGGAAATCAAATCCCTCGCCAACAAGGCTGCCCGTAGCGACCAATGCCAGCGTTTCATTTTGGGCCGTTTTCTGCAATTGATCCCGGATATATCTGTGTTCTTTTTTTGAGTTTTTTCCTGTCATGAGAAAAACCTTGTCCGCATATTTTTTCACTCTCTCATACAGCCGCTCTGAATGGTCTTTATATCTCGATAAGATTATCGGAGTTCTTCCCGCATCAATGCATTTTCTTACATCTTCCAGAATCTGTTCATCCCTTATCTCATTATTCCGGAGAATTTCATATGCTTCATTTGGATGCATTTCCTCCTTTAGTCCTCTCGGCGGAACCACTCTTGTAAATCTCGGGTATACCAAATGCGGTATTCCCTGTGCTTTTGCCTTTTCTTTTGCTGTATAACTATATCGGATCGGCCCTATTAACATATAGTTTATCTTTTCCAGACCATCTGCCCTCTTTGGCGTTGCCGTCACGCCGTATACATACTTTGCCTTTACATTTTTCAGTACATTTGCAATGGTATCAGATGCCGCATGGTGACACTCATCCACGATTACCATTCCATACTGTTCCAACAGCGGATGCCATTCTCCTTTTTTGCGCAAAGAACCAGCCATGGCGATATCAATAATACCCGTCATGGAATCATGTGCACCCTGCAGCTTCCCTATCAAGCTTTTCCGGACTCTGACGCGTCCGGTTTTCGTTTTATATTCCGGAAATTCTTCATCTATGTCAAGGAATTCCCTCAACGCTTCCTTCCACTGGTCAAGCAACGCCGATGACTCAAGGACAATCAGCGTATTTACTTTTTTCTCTCCAATAAGCGCCGCACAGAGAACTGTTTTCCCGAACGCTGTAGCCGCATGCAAAATGCCATTATCGTATTTTATCATTTCGGCCAGCGCCGGTTTCTGTTCTTCCCTCAGCTGCCCTTTAAATGTGACATTAATTGGTCTGCCGGCCTGCCGTTCATCGTTTATCTCATAAGAAATGTCCGCTTCCTGTATTTTGTCTATCAATTTGTCATACAGGCCTCTGGGAATCTCAATATAACCGCTCAGATGATCCTGACCCAGATAAATCCACTGGGAAGTGTCAAAATTCGACATCCCCATCGCCTGATTTTTATAGAAAAGCGGATTCCTCATGGCCGCAAGCCTTCTAATCTGATTCTGAATCGCCGGTTTCAAATTTAAGTTGTCTATGTAAATACCGTTAGAAAGAGTAATACTCATTTTGCCGTTCACATTTTCACGTTTAAAAATGACCTCTTTTCTCCATGGCTTTTCACGTTCTTCTGCATTTTCTCTGTGATCAGAGCCCCCATATCCCTGATCAGACGCCTCATAAACATTCGAAATCTCCCACTCTTTTATTTTTGCCTCCATAAACTCAGCGGACAGCCGCGGCTTGCTCCACAACACTTCCCACTGATTCGGATAAGCATTCCAGCTGCTGTCCACAAACGCACTGTTTCCTTCCCGCAGAGCTCTCCCCTGCAAAGGTAGCGCAATCAAATTGCCCAGCCCGCCTTCCGGAAGAGAATCCTGCATCGGCAGCATCCGGTCATAATATTTAAACGACTTGAGATTTATCTGTTCCGCACCTCTTTCCAATAAGGCAAAACCGAATCTTCGTGCCAGCGCCGCCGAAATCGGACTGTCAAAAAAGATCCACAAATGCGCACCCCTGCCGGATCTGGAGCGTTCTACCAAAGAATCTATTCCATTTAAAATACATATGGTCCGCATGGCCTCCACTTCTTCTATCCATGCATCATCTGTATTGGCAAAATCCCGTTTTTCGGCTCCCTTATCATGATTATCAAAATCATATACAAGAAAACGACACGTTCCATTCTTCAACAGCGGATACACTCCTATCACATCAGAGCCATTATAGGATTTTCCCTGCAAATGAGCGAGTATATCCTCTTTTTTTAATTGTCTATATGCCTGATACGGACAGTCCTTACAGTTCATTTTCTGACGATGCTTTTTTGGACAGACCTCTTTCCAAAAATTGTAGCACTGCGTATAATATCCCGCCTCTCCCGTGCCTTTCTTCTCACTTCTTTTGGCATAAACATCCTGCCGTCCCCAGAACCTGGCGTAAAAAAGATTCGCCATTTCCTCCGTAATCTGTTTTGGATAAATAATACGGGCACCCTGATTGGAATCATATCCCTCAGCATCCCCGGATTCCCGCATACGTTTCAGTTCCTGGACGTAAGAAATACCGGAACGCTGCAGAATGTGTTTCAATATTTGATTTTCTAACTGTAAATCATTGATCTGCTTTTGCAGCGTGGTGATATTATCGGTTGGGGGTCGCATTTATTTATTGTCCTCTTATATTTTATCTTTCTTATCAATACAGGAATTCATTATACTTTACAAAATACTCCTAAATCAGAAATAAATTTAACAACAAAAGTTTCTTAAGTAATAATTGTGAAAGAATCACATGTGATAGTTGCATTTCTCCCGCTCGTCAATTCTCCTTCAATTTCAACATAACTCCCTAAAGCATGAGCTTCTATGGCTCTTCCATAATCATCTTTTTCTAATTTTGCAGTAACTGTTCTTTTTCTATCATCCTCCCCTAAATATACAAGAGTGATTTTTCCCATCTCTCTTTTCTCGAGATCCGGCGATGATTCTAATTTTTTTACTCTTCCAACAATTCTACTTGATTTATTTCGTTTTTCCTTTAATCTAGTAATCACAGATTCTATTGGCTGGTAATAATCATGAGAAAGTTCTATTTTGTTTTGTGAGCAGGATACATTTTTTACAATAGGTGACCATTCTGCTATAAATTCAATATCTGTTCCTTCTGAATCCAGATTAAGGCCGTTCAATGCTTCATAAAAATTAGCACTGATAATCGTCTCCTCTTGTTTATTTGACGTCAGTTTATCTATATCTCCATTATCAATCTGATTTTTAATTTCTACTATATTATTGATAATGCGGGTTGTTACTTTTCTTGTTAAAGAATCGGCACATTGCTCTTCATCAGAAAAAATGCTAAGCTGTTTATATTTGGAATTTTCATCCAACTCAGCAAAAGGACAAACTACTGATACAATATAACTTCCAATTTCTGTCTGGCCAAATCGGCAATTTGAAAGAAATTTTAAAACAGAATCATCTATACGTCCTTGATGATATTTCTTCGGATGAAGTATATCTAATGCTGTTGCAGCCAATAATTTTTTTGCATTTTCATACAATCGTATTGCATCATCAAACAATATATTTCCCGGTTCAACTTCTCTTTTCTCTAGCCGTATTTTTAAAATATCAGCACTTGGATTTAATAAATATAACATTACTTGTTCAACAGATTTGTGTTCAGCTAAAGCTACGGTTTCCACCGCTTTGTACATTGCGTCTTTATAGTCACTTAAACCTTTATCCATGGGAATAGTAACCTGAAAAAAATCAAAATCTGTCTGCAATTGAAATATTTTTATATCTGTCCTTTTCCTTGGAAATACATTCCATCCTGTGTCTCTTAGATATTTTGAAAAAGCAAGCGGATTAATTTTATTAGTCATTTCTAAAAAATTTATTGAATAAATCATAGACTTCCCTCCCTTGCTATCTTTTCCAGCATGTCACAAAGCGTTTCTGAGTTCACAACATTTTTCTTGTCAAATTTAACATTTATCGTCCCAGTATTATTAGAACTTGTGTTATTTGAGAATTCATTCCAATACATACATCCTTTAATCAATAATTCTTCCGGACTCCATTTTACCCATTCATTCTTTTCCGGCGGCAAAATTAAAAGTCCTAATATTATAGGCGTTGTTGATGGAGTACATAAATCATTATAATTTTTTACTTTCAACTTATATGTTATTGTATCACCATTGTCTATATATTGAGATACTGAGGATGTACATTTTAATTGTATTCTCAATTCAGAAATAAATTTTTGATTATTACCCAATTCAATAGTTTTTCTTAAAATTCCATCCGTACTATCATCATCATGGCGAATAATCTCATACGCTACATCTGCGTAGGCACATAATACTGATATATAACTTATGCTTATATCTTCTTTTTTTATAGTTTCCTGCATAATATAGTCCTCGCATTAAAACTCTTTTTTACCTTTTCTCTTATTATAAAATTGTATCACACTGTATTCTTATTTTCTATAAGAAAGAACAAAATTCAAGGGATTCATTTATCAGTGAAAAACTTCGGATTGGGAATCTCCCCATGGAATCAAATATTCCAAATCCCATAAAATCTCTGCCTATGAGTTATCCCAGTTTTTGCTGTTGCGAGTATTGCAGGAGAAAAATCTTTTCCATTTCCTGAATTCCAAAGCAGCAGTTATGGCACAATTGTTAGTCACACAGCAATCGCATTCACCAAATACACGGTTCTGGAATGAGTAAATTTCTATCCTGTTAGCAGATATCCGCTGGGAAAGTTAAGTAAAACAAAATTAAATTATAAATTGCAAAACTTGAAATAATAGGATAAAATAAAATAAGCAATTATTATACATAAATAACATTACGAAAAAATAATAATAAAATACGGAAAGAGAACAATGATATGAATAAAAGTGAAAAAATACAAAATTTAAGAAAGGCATTTCAAACTATATTAAGGACTGATTATATATCCATATCCGATATCAATCAATTAACGACTTTAGAAAGTTACTATGTGGACTATTTTAATAATGTCCCAAAAGTTTTACAAGATCAGGACAGCTTTATTAGTGGGAGAAGAGGAACTGGAAAAACAGCACTTTTAATGCGTTGCTATTATGAGTGTTTAAAAACTGTTTCTACAAAAACACCTGGAAAAAGCATGATATTCGAAAATAAGAAGGTTTTACCCTTATATATTGATTTGAGCCAATGTAAAGATATCTTTGAACAAAATGATGAAAAAAATATTGAGCACAATTTTATTAAGTATCTTGTAAAAGAATTAAAAGAACAGTTGGCTATTATATTTGAGCAGTCTAAAATGAAAATTTTTAAAGAAAATACTTCTAAAATGGAAGAATTTGATTTTATTGCCCAAGCTTTAATTGAAGGGATTACTATTAAACGTGAGATCACCGCACAAGAACTTACTCAAAAAGAAAGACAAAAAGATGGTATTGCTTCAAATGTATCTACAGAAAAAATGGGTGTAAATATAAATTTGGAAGACGAATATGAGACAGAACTTGTAAAAAGTATATCAGAAACGACTAATTTTAATGTACAAGAATTATTAAGTGCATTGGGAGCAATACGAAGGGCTAGTAAAATTGATTCCATATATGTATTTATAGATGAATTTTCTGATTTGTCTGATGTTGAACAAAAAGAATTTTCTGAATTAATAAAGAAATTATTAGGTTCAAAGAATAATATATTCTTTAAAGTGGGAACGATTACAGATAGATATGATTTTGGTGAAAAGATCATTATTGGTAGAGACTTATTTCCTATTTTCTTAGATTTGAACGATTTTGTAGAAAAATATGGTGGAATAGTTGCGGCGATGAAACAGCTTGAGGATTTCACAACCTCATTAATAAACAAAAGATTATGTTCGTTTTGTCCAGATATCTCAATAAGTGAAGTATTTAGTGAAAAGAGTAATGAGATTATCTCGAGAATAACTAGAGAGGCAATGGGTGTACCTCGAACTATTGGTATAATTTTGCAGAACGCATTAAGTCAAATGGAATTGAATGGAAAAAGAACAAATATAACAATTAGTGATATAAATGTTGGTATTCAAGAAACAAGAAAAATATATTTTAGCCAATTTCAAGGAGCAATAAAGAAAAAAATTATTCCTGCATTCTATATGGATATGTGGAATAGTATATTACATCAAGCTTTGACCGAAAAAAATAAAAATAAAAAAGATCCAAGGCCATCAAGCCATTTTATGCTAGATCCCTTAAGAAAAAAGTATATGAATAATTTTTGTGAAAATTTTCTAATCCATTTTTTAGAAGAAAGTAGAGCGTCAAAATATGGAGGCAATTACTTATTATTTTCTATTGATTATGGTATATGTATAGAAAATAATATATTATTTGCAGAAGAGAAAGATGAGTTTACAGCAGCCAGATTTATATATAATGGTATAATCGCACAGTACGATTGCTATTTTGTTGATGAACAATTAAAGAGTTACCAATGCCCTAAGGTAAGCGCTAAATAATAAACCGGCTAGACTTTTGCTAAGTGTTCTACTATAGTTGAAACAAACTGCTCCAACTTCAATGTTTGTTTTTGATCTGACAGCTCTGCTGTATCATGTCAGACCAGGGCATCAGCTCTTCTATACCTTCGGGCTCATTTTTGTAGTCCGGCATATAGAGCAGTACGGTCTCCAGATATGCGTAGATGTTCAGATTGTTGAGTTTTGCAGTTTCTACTAAACTGTAAATGATGGAACTGGCACGGGCGCCTTTTACAGTATCGTGGAACAGGAAATTTTTCCGTCCTACCGCATAGGGGCGGGCTATATTTTCTGCGATATTGTTCGATATGGAGCACCTCCCATCCAACAGGTAGTTCTCCATATATGGCTTCTGGTTTTTCGCATAGGTCACCGCTTTGGCCAGACGGCTTCCGCCAGCTGGGTTCACGGTTTCAAGCCATGACCAGTAAGCCTCCCATATGGCAGGCTCCGTCTCAAGGCGCTTGGCTTTCCGTGTATCGGCATCCAGATCCGCATACTCCTTTTCCAGTTCGAATAACTGGTTGCAGTAATCGAAACCAATCTCTGCCGGAGTCTTATCCGGGGATTTCTTCGATTTCCCGGGAAGTGCATCATGCCAGTACCGTCTCATATGGGCAAGGCAGCCGCAGCGGATGACATCCTTCAGCTTATTGTAGCCGTTGAAGCCATCACAGGTAAGGTATCCGGAGAATCCTTTCAGGAATTCTTCCGCATGATATCCGCCCCGGCTGGGCTGGTAATCATACAGACGGATCGGCGGCAGCCCGTCATTTCCGGAGCCATACAGCCACATATAGGACTTGGACTGTGCCGTTTTCCCTTCCTCCTTCAGTACCTGGCAGGGTGTTTCATCTGCATGGATGATGTCCCTCTTCAGCAGATGCCGGTGAAGCTGTTCATACACCGGCTCCATATAATCTATGCCGCATTTGATGACCCAGTTCGCCAGTGTCGCCCTGGAAAGCTTCACTCCAAGCTGTTTCCAGTCCGCTTCCTGGCGGTATAACGGGATGCTGTTCACATATTTCTGGTACATCACGTAAGCAACCGTGGAAGGAGACGCAAGGCTGTGCTTCAGCAGCGGGCTTGGTGTTTCAGCTCCAACGATAACGGAAGCGCCGTCTTTCTTGCATTCTGGACAGCCAAGGACTTCCTGGACATACTGGATCCGTTCCACTTTTGCAGGGGTAATCCGCAGTTCCTCACGGACAACCTTTTTCCCGATGACTTCCATCGGAGTATTGCAGTAGGGGCAGTTCCTGTCCTCGTCCGGCACTGTACATGGGACTTCGATCACCGGCAGTCCTGCCAGGATCTCTTCCCTGGCAGCCTTCGGTTTCCTTGCCTGGCGGTTATAACCACGGACGGCTTCTTCCAGAGTTGGTTCCGGAACCGATGGATCCGCGGCAGCTTCTGCCTCATTGAACAGATTTATCTGCCCTGGAAATACATCCTTGTTTGATTTTTCACTGGATGACGCAAACAGCTTTTTCTTCAGATATTCGACTGTTTCATTAAGATTTGCAATCGTCTGGTTTAGCTGTGCGGTCTGCTCCTCGTGGCTTTTGGACATCTGTTCAATGGTAAGACGCTGGCTCTCTACAAGCTGCCTTAGGGATTCAATTGTCTCTTTCTGAAGCTGCAGGAGCGCTTCCATTTCTGACTGCGGCATGAAGGGACCACCTTTCTTTTTACTGGTTCCTATTATACCGGAAACTCAGCAAAAAGGCGAATTTCCCGCAGTACTGCCACCGTCATTTTAACGAAAAGAAAATGTGGATAACGGACGGATTTTACAGGTAGTTACCTGGGAAAAAATTTATGGTTTCCACATATAAATGACAATCCAGTGAGAAATAGAGCCTGTTATCCACCACCGGGGCTTTTAACTGTCCCATTATCATGTGGATAAGTCATCCGCAGTTTTTTTATCAGCCTATAAGAGCAGGAAAAAATTTCTCCCTTTTGCACAAAGATCAAAAATCCTTCTTCCTGGCCGGGCGGATCGCCTTAGGCTGATCAATAGACAGCCCTTCCAGTAACCATCGGTATTCCTGGCGGGTAAGGTTTCTTACTTCGGAAGAATCCCTGGGCCATTGAAACCGACCGTTATCCAAACGTTTATAATAGAGGCAGAATCCATCCTTTTCAAAATGAAGCGCCTTGATCCGGTCGCAGCGTCTCCCACAGAAAAGGAACAGGGAGTTACTGTATGGATCCAATTCATAGGTGTCCCGGACGATTGCCATTAACCCGTCGATGCTCTTGCGCATGTCGGTGTAGCCTGTCACCAGGAAAAATTTTGCCACACCGGACAGCTCGCCTAACAAAGTTGCCGCAGGGCAAGCAGTGTATTACGGATCACATCTGCCCCGGCCTGTTCATGGATTTCGATACGGATCCCCTGCATTTCGAGGCAGACCGATGGTGAAGAAACCGGAACGGTATCCGGATGTGATTCTGTTTCCCAAAGCGGGATCTGGACCACCTCCTGTTTCTGTGTGGCAGCAACAGAAGTTTCCGGAATCTCACAGGCTTTCTTTCGCAAAGCCTTTACGTGGTAATAAAACGTGCTGGTAGGGATTCCGTTCTGAATACACCACTGACGATCCGTAAGTCCGCTGGATCTGCACTGGCTGATCAGTTCTAACCAGTGATCCTGCGAGATTGAAGCTGTACTCATTTGATTCATCTCCTGTAAAGTTAAGAAGTTAGACTTTGGAGTAATCAGGTACAACAAAAGCAACGGTAGATATGAAGTGAAATCGCAACTTTTGTAAATCCAAGATCCGGATATGAAGTGAATTACTCCAAGTATCTGAAGTATCTCATAAAATCCGATTCATTGCTATCCGGTCGATTATTTAGCGCTTACGCCCTAAGTGTAAAAAAATATATAAAGAAGAGGAAGTTGCGCAAGCAAGAGTAAAGAGATGTTTCGAATGTGACGAGAAATTAATTGAAATTATTCACAGAGAAGTTCCAATTACAGAGGGAAATTATACGGAAGTTGAAGTGAAAATTTTAGGACTGATCGGTAGTCTAAATGAAGCAGAGGCTATGTCAGCAACTGAAATTGGCGATGCCGTAGGTTGTACTTGGCAAAAAGTATCAAATTGGTGTAGCAAAGTTCTAGGAAAGCAACAACTAATAAATGTAAAAAAAATAAATGGTAAAAATTATTACTTTGATAAAGAATAATACATTATGTATCGTAAGCGCCTAATCTCCCGTACGCATTCGTAAACGGTAGATAGCCCGTACCTGTACAAAATTGGAGCAAACCTGTATGATAGACACAGATTTGCTCCAATCTCTATTTCATTTCTCCTTTTCCGGATTTCCGGCAGTTCGCCGGCAGGTTCGGCGACCACGGGAGCAGATCCTCCAGAAATCCACGATCCTTATCATCCAGATGTTTGGGGATCTCCGTGAGAAGATGTTCAAAATATTCATACGGTTTCAGACCATTGGCTTTCGCTGTTTCTGCAATGCTATAGATCATGGCGCTGGCCTTTGCCCCTGCGACCGTATCGATCATCACCCAGTTCTTCTTACCGATACAGAATCCCCGGATCGACTGCTCGGCGGCATTATTGTCCATGGGAACTTCTCCGTCATCGAGGAACACTTTCAGGTATCTTTCCTGGTGGATGGAGTATTGGAAGCCTTCCCAGGTCTTGCTCTTCTGCGGCACTTTAGGGAGATTTTCTTTTATCCACGCGAAATAGGCCTCCACCAATGGGCGGACGCTCCACTGGCGGCGGTCCCTGCGTTCTTCTGCCGGGAGACCCTTTAACTGCTTTTCCTCCCGATAGATAGCCTGTATCATGGTCAGCGCCAGGTACGCGCGGCTGTCTTTCTGTTTTGCTTTTGGCAGGGCTTTGACCGCTTCGTCATACCGCCGTCTGGCGTGGGACCAGCATCCCGCGATCTTCAGGTCTTCCCGTTCCTTTTCGACCGTGTGGTAGACCTGATACCCATCCGTGACACAGATGCCGCTGAAACCTCTCAGGAATTCCCTGGGATGGCTGGCGCTGCGTGTCTTTTGATACTCATACAAGACGATCTGACGGCCTTCGTACATCTGTCCCGTGCGGTACACCCACATGTAGCTTTTCGCCCCGACCGGACGTCCATCCTTGTTCACCAGCACAGGGGTCTCATCCGCCTGCAGCACATGGTAACGGTACATTTTTTCATGCAGGTGGTCATAAAGGACCGCAAGATACCTCTCCGCGCACTGGATCGTCCAGTTCGCCATGTTCTGCCTGGAAATACGCAGGCCGTACCGCGCGAACTCCTGCTCCTGCCGGTAAAGCGGGACGGCATTGACGTATTTGGCGTTCATCACTGCCGCCTCCAGGGACGGGGATACCAGGCTCCCTTTTAGAAGATATCCCGGGTGCGAGGCATTCACCACTTCCTCCGTCTTTTTCCCGGCATATACTTTCACATGATGTTCCTCCACTTCCACCTTTGCCGGAGTAAAACGGTATCTGCGGTATATCTCATCGGGGAGCTGCTTCCAGCCTTCCTGTCCGAATCGTTCCTCCAGCTCCTTTTCTTCCATGGAATGTTCCACCACAACGACCGGGAGCCCTTCCAGGTCCTCTTCCCGTTTTCCCGGCTCTTTTTTCGGTCTCCGCCGGGGCGTATCGGGCGCATCCTCCCGGCAGTCATCAGGGTCTTCCGCGGAAACAGCCTCCGCCTCATTAAAAAAGACGATCTGGCCATCCACTTCCATAAAGGAGATCTGGCCATCCGTTCCGTGTCTTTCAGATGACCGACCGAAACGATGTCTTTTTAAGTCCGCCAGCTGCTCCAGCACCAGCTGGAGGTGATGGTCGATCTGCTTCAGCTGCTCCTGTTGTACCAGGAACAGCTGGATGATCGTTTCCTTGTCAAGACTGTTCAGTTTTTCTTCTGTATATTCCAAAGCCATGTCGTTTCCTCCCGGTGATCCATTGATCCCAGTATAACAGAAAACGGCAGCTTTTGCGGATCCCGCACGGGAAGCCGTCCGTCAGAATGCCTATGGCCGCAGATGCAGGAGGGCAGTCAATGGAAGCGGTCCTGCATATCTCCTTTCCTCAAAAAGAAATGCTGGAAACACATGGTATATATGGCTGATGGCCACGTCTGTGCCTGCTCCTGCTGCCGGGGATATACCGTCTGCCGCTGTGACAGCAACATCCCGGGATCTTCTCTGTTTTGCACAAAGTCATCCGATATATTCCGGAGGTTCCACCATCCGGACGGACCTCTTCGGTGTGATCGTCAGCCCCTCCATCAGCCAGCGGAACTGCTGCTTTGTCAGCTTCCGTACTTCTTCCGCATTCCTCGGCCACTGGAACTGGCTTTCCGATGATCTTTTATACAGCAGGAGCCATCCATCCCCTTCCCAGACCAAGCCCTTGATGCGGTCCGACCGTCTCCCGCAGAACAGGTACAAGGTCCCGGGGACATAGGGACTAGTCCCTGTCTTTGCTTCGATCACTGCCGCCAGACGGTCCATACCGGAACGTAAGTCGGTATAGCCACAGACGATATAGACGGCCTGGAAACAGGTGGCGTCATTCAGCATCCCGGAGCACCCTGAGCACCGTGGACAAGAGGCCTGGCGGTGTTGTTTCTGTCACACGGATCTTATAATCCCGGAGACAGATATGCAGCCCGGATTCCATGGAAGTTGTGGCGGATGGGACCTTTGCGAGAAGTCCCTGATCTACCGGGACGATCTGACCGGAAAGCTGCTCCTCGGGAAAGGACGCCAGACATGCCCGTCTTACCTGGCGGAGGCGGTAATAATAATTGGATTTTGAAATCCCGTGGATCTCACACCAATCCGATACCTTCATGCCTTCCGGACGGTTCTGGCAGTCTTTGATCTGTGCAGCCCATTCCTGGAGCCGGTACTGCGTTGCTACAACAGATGTTTCTGATCTCATAGTGTAGACTCACCTCATTTCTACGGATGGTATCAAAAGTTGAGTTTGAGACTATTGATACCCGTTCATTAGAGTTGGAGTCTAGTATCTCACATATGACTATCATTTTCGAGGTACGTACTATCTACCGTTTACGCCTAATCTGTACGACCATTACTGAAACCGAGACTGCGTCACTACAACAAATTGTGTTTCTTAATTATCTTTAATCATTTATTGCATCCCTTCTATATCCTCTAGAATCCATAGCAATTCACGTTTTTTCATAACTCTCATACCCCTACTTTTTTCTAAATATTACAGCTTCTCCCCCAATTATCTGTGAACCAAACTTTCTCTGTACAGCAATAATGCAACTAATAAATTTTTCTAATTATTGACATGTCTCCATACAGAAATTTCTTGTGTGCTTCTGTACAGTCCACGTTCATCCATAAGAAACAAAAAATTCCATTATTTGTAATATGGTCATATTTCTGGACACCTTTCTTCTTTTGGATTGTTTCCACCGTAGAACTCCAGTAAACAGCAACATCGATTTTGAGACTAAACTATTATGAATATCTTTTAAATAGTCATGATATTGGTCATCCCTTCTGCGATAATTTTTGCGGCACAGGGCCTCATAATTGCCATGAAAATACTTTGTCTCAATCTTCCTTGACAGTGCAGTTCTTTTCTGATTGTTTAGTTACTATATTTTACAGAGACATACTTATGGATAACATGGGTATCACTGTACACTTTTTTCGCTGTATTCTCCAAAGTGATCCCCTATGCGTGGCATTTTTTACGTCCTTTTTCCATCCATTCTTTCTGTAGATAGTGGCGTTCTCCCGTTATGGCTGGCTTGTATTATCCCACACATAACTATAATTTTCGAGATACGCTCTATCACTGTTTACAATACAACCAACACCTTCTTCCTCACACCATCTTCTTTATCCCTGGCACCTTTTTCAGAACCCACGCCATCCTATAGCAGATTACAAACACAATCGCACAAAAAAGCATCGCTGCTAGCATTTTATTCATCTGCCAATCATGTCGGAACACTCTCCACAGACCCGAAAGATACTTTTTCACTACCACATGCAGTAAATAGATACCGAACGTGCAGGAGCCAAGAGATGTGATAATTTTTCTTGCCACATTCGAAAAAATACGATGATCCACAAAAAACTTCACAGCTATATAAATCGCTATACACGGCAATACTATAAATGTAGAATGGACCCTTTGTGAACTATTTTCATCACATATTCCAGTGACCCTGTATATTCCAGATAAACTGACCATCCTTCACGATCAATCTGCTCACCTTTCACGGAGATTCAGATCACTGATATCGGAGAGAGGTAGCCGGCAATCAAAGTCATCCTTATAATGATTATGGCACACATTCGTGTGACTATCATTTAAGGTGGACGATGAGCATGGTAGATTATCGCGAAATTCTGAGGCTTCAGAGCCTTGGGTACAACATCACACAGATTACCGGATTGCTGCACAGCTCCCGCAACACCGTAAGAGAAGTTGAACGGCTTGCAGATCAGAAAGGAATTCGGTGGCCGCTTGGAGAAAAGGCGACAAATCCACAGCTTTATGTTCTGCTTTATCCAGAACGACAGGAAAAAGCAAATGTTTATCTGGAACCGGACTGTGCCTGGATTCACCGTGAACTAGCAAAAAAAGGAGTGAACCTGACATTGCTTTTGAAAGAATATCAGGTCAATTGCTACAATATCGGGCATGTCCCATACCAGTATATAGTATATACAGTTTTGTAACATTTACCGGGCATGGGCGAAAAAATCCAAAGCTACGATGAGGATCCATCATAAGCCCGGAGATGCCATGGAAGTGGACTGGGCAGGCGGCACACATCAAAGATCCTGTTACTGAAGAAACTGTTTCTACATACCTTTTTGTAGGGGTTCTTCCCTGCATCTGCTATGTTTACGCCGAGCTCTGCAGTGACATGAAGTCTGAAAACTGGCTGCTCTGCCATGTACATGTCTATGAGTATTTCGGAGGTGTACCCAGGCTGACGATCCCGGACAATCTCCGTACCAGTGTACTGAAAAAAACCGCATGGATACCGTCCTGAACCACAGTTATTCAGAACTCGCACCACTATGGCACCGCGGTCATTCCTGCTCGTGTGCGCCGTCCGCGGGACAAGAGCCATGCCGAGGGCAGTGTTTCCTATTCGTCTACGTGGATTCTGGCGTCACTGCGGAACGAAGCCTTCTTTTCCCTGTCCGACGCAAAAGAGCCAGTTGCTGAAAAGCTTGAAGAATTCAATGGTTATTCCTTTAAAAAGCGGGAAGGGAACCGCCGCGATGCTTATATCCGTAATGAAAAAGAATTCGTGCAGCCGCTCCCTGCCAATTCCTATGAACCGTCTCTCTGGTCGGATCAGACAGTTCTTCTTGATTATACCGTAACTGACGGATTAGACAATTATGTCTGTTCCATATGACCTGATTGGAGAATCTGTCAGCGTCCGTGTGACCCGCAATACCGTGGAAGTATTCTTCCACGGGAACCGGGTGGCTGTCCATCCGAGAGAGGCCAACCGTAAGCAGAATCCGGTCATGATAACCTCGCATATGCCGGAGAACCATCGACAGTATCTTACCTACACAAAGGATGATTTCCAGTCCTGGACTTCCACGATTGGCCCCCATACAGAAACAGTCGTCCAATCCTTCCATTTGTGGGGTTCAGACATTGCTGAAATCCCCGGTAAAGAGAGATAAGAAGACAAATCCTCTATCCACCCAAAGGACGAATCACCACCGGAGCCGCGGTTTTACCCGTGGCGCAGAACAGTTCCGAAAAGGAGGCGATGAAAAATGATCGACCTCTCAACGGTCAAAAAACTGCGTGCCCTGAGGCTTCCCGGTTTGGCTCGGAAATTGGAATCATAATTAGAAGATCCCCAGCGTTATAAGGCGCTCTCCTTTGAGAACCGTCTGCGCTTCTTGTAGATGCAGAAAGCGTTTCCCGCAGGAAGAACACCGTCCAGCGCCGGATCCATGAGGCCAGGCTCAGTGAAAACTAGGCATGTGTGGAAGCGATTGAATACTATGAAGACCGTGAGCTGGATGAAGGGCTTATCATAAATCTTGCAACCTGTGCATATATCCGTGACAACCACCACGTAGTCCTGAAGGGGGCAACGGGTACGGGAAAATCTTATATCGCAAACGCACTTGGTGTTGCCGCATGCAGGCAGCTCTATAAAGTCCGCTACGTCCATATGCCTAATCTGCTGAATGAATACGCGGTTGCCAAAAGCCTGAATACACAAAACAAGATCAAAAAGGCCTATTCCAGGTTTGACCTGCTGATCATTGACGAGTAGCTTCTCCGTCCGCTTCCCGAATCGGAAGCCTATAATCTTCTGGAACTGATCGATGCCTGTAGCCGGAGAGGAGCGCTGATCCTCTGTACCCAGTATGACGTAGACGACTAGTATTATCGCATTGACTGCGACCAGGCCAAAGATGAAGACAGCGCCATCGCTGAAGGTATTCTGAACCGCATCATTAACAATAAATACAGCATTGAGGTCAAGGGCCGCATCTCCATGAGAAAACGCCACGCATTTTCAGATGAAGGAAGCGGGGTGAATGACAATGGCTGATAACACCATCTATGACCTGTTGGATGAAGTCAACTGTGCTGATTCATGTGAAGCAGTTACCGCACTCTGTGAGTTGATCGATGAATTACTGAAGGATATCCAGCACCTTGAGCTGGAATGCATCAGTACAAGGTACCTGTTGAGCCGGTATATGGATGAGGATCAGGGGAGCCTTTTGCGCAGCGACATCCTGGAAAATTTTGGGTACCATCACTATGACAGCCCGGCATATCAGTTGTTTAAAGAACTACAATATAACGGTGGGAATCCTATGGAATTCCGCCACTATCTTGTCAAGGTACAAAAATCCTATGAAGGCGAATGACCCTGTTGGCCTTAATATATCATTGGAGCGGAGTCGTTCCGTGAAATGTTGAAATCATTCTCCAGGCGGCATAGCCGCAGATGATATCACAACACTTTTTTATTTGCTGCTCTTTGACATAATAAGGCAAACACGGAGATGAAAATCAGTAATCTCATCTCCGTGTTTACTGATCTAAATATCCGTGACAAGTGATCTATTTATCCGTGAACACTGATCTATTCATGTGTAATATACACTATAGGCTTTCTTAATATAAGACAGAATTCCTAGAGATACAGGGATAAAAACGTAGATCGCATTGTGTTTGATATAAATAATTCTGCTATACTTCTTCTCTTTGGAATCCTTACGTAATATGAATAGGCATGAATCAATCTGTACACATTTTAATGAGCAGTGGTACTTATTGACTTCTTTAATTGAATTATTGCCCAGGAACTCATTTTATATTCTCCCTTCACTAAGGGCTTTCTTTCCACATCATATCACCACACCAGATTGCTTTGTCCTGTTTTCTTTACATCTCAAGATGTTTTTGCACAATGTAAAACCTTTTTAAGACTATTTTGCTCCATCTCTCTTCAACACAACCAAAACAGTCTTAAATAAAATTTTGATATCCAAAGAAATACTCCAATTAGTAATGTATTGTGTATCTAATCTGACTACTTCCTCAAAGTCTGTAATATCATTTCTACCACTGGTCTGCCACATTCCGGTAATCCCCGGTTTGATAGAAATACGTTTTAAATGATGCATTTCATACATCTCGTATTCTTCCACTGTCGGCGGTCGCGTTCCAACCAGACTCATGTCCCCTTTCAGCACATTCCAAAACTGTGGTAATTCATCAATACTGGTATCTCTGATGAACTTACCTACTCCTTTTATAATACGAGGATCATTTTCTATTTTAAACATAAGACCCTGCATTTCATTTTTATCTAATAAATCTTTCTTGCGCTCTTCCGCATCCATATACATACTTCGAAATTTATATATTTTAAATCTTCTTCCATTCTTTCCTACCCGTTCCTGAGAAAAAAATGCAGGACCGGGATCTGCCATTTTTATCGCAGGTACAACAAAAATGCATGCAATCCCTGTCATAATAATTCCAATGAAACCTCCTACAATATCCATCGCTCTTTTTATAAAAAACTTTCCCGGTGTTGCAATCTTCATACTGGCCGTAATCACTGTTCGTCCCGAAAAGGCTTCTATATACGCTGGGCTGCCCAATCCTGTCAAACCATCCAAATCAAAATGAACCGTCAATCCTATCTGCAAAAAAATATCCATGTATTTTTCTGCCAAAAACTCTCCTGGATTTAAATGAATAAACACTTCGTCTATTACATTCTCATGAATGTATTCCATATTTTTATTCAAAACTCCAAGAACCGGATATCCAGCAATCTCTTGTCCTGTGCATTTTTTATCAGTTAATACAATACCTACAATTATATAATCAAAAAACTCACTTGAAGTCAGTTTTTCAATAATATTTTCCGCTCTTTTAAATGTCGTAATTATCAAAACCTGTCGTTTTCCTCGGTTCAGCACCATCTGTCTTCGCAAAAACAACTTCCAGGCACATCTTCCCACAAAACATAATCCTATTCCCACTGGCCAGAAAAATGTAAAGACCTCTCTGGAATAATATAAGTCTTTCATAAAAAATGTAATGGCAATAAGTGCGATCTCAACAATACTGACATGTATAACCACACCCTTAAATTCTTCCAGATAACCACGTCTTATTATTCCATGATAACTCTCACGAAACATTGCCGTACAAATACTGATGAGAGCCAAAAAAATGCCTGCCCGGCGATAATAATTCAGATTAAAGAAAAACTCCCAATTATGCCTCATGCCATAACAAAAGAAAAATGCAACTTCCAATAAAATCACATCTAAAAAAAAGAAATCAAAATGTTTACTCCACCCTTTACGATTTGTTTTATACATCTATGTCCTCCAAAAACAATTTCTCTTCTTTAGCAAAATATTATTAAAATCTTCTTAAATCTAACATAAAATCATTTGCCAAACAGGATAATCCTTATTCTGCATCCATAATAAGAAAAATTTTTTCAATTTTCTTTTCAATTTTCATTATATTTATTTTACCATACAAAACAATTTTCACTTCAATGAACTTGATTTTTCAGAAAATAATGCTCTCCATGCAAATATAATCATGAATGGATATAATGAAAATATATATCTGGATTTAATCTCCCACAAAAAATAAAACAGAAAATACCCAATAAAAAGCAAAATAATAGTGTCCCACCTTTTATCCTTTCTTACCTTAAATGCACCTATTAAAGCCATTATCGCTAAAATTAGATATTGAGCCCTCATAATAGTCTCCAGTATATTATATACTCGTGAATCAGGATTTTTTATAAAACTTGTGACAGGCGTAACATATTCAAATTTATCCAACTCATTTTCAACACCCTCGCCAAAAGCATATCTTTCAGCCTGATAAGTCCCCTCGGTCCATGTCCAGAATGTTTTTTTCACCCCGATATTCAAAATGTCTTTTATAGAATAAGATTCCAATCGATTCATTACATCAGCCATTGACCTATTTACATCATGAGAACCGTCTTGAAATCCGAATTCCTCCTTATTAATTCCCATATATAAATAGGATGCTACCGGTAAGCTTTGACTATTTCCATCTTGCAAATCATCAATTATCTCAGAACATGCAAAAACAATTCCACAAAACAAAAACATTCCTATACATATCCGTATCAATCTCCTTTTCCAGATATCTAATTTAAACATTTCCACGATACTATATGCAATCAAATAAATTACCGCTATTGGTCTAATAAAATAAGAAATTCCCAATATTATGCATGAAACTGGAAATCCGTTTTCTTTTTTTAAAAAGATATAAAATGACCATAAAGTTAATACCGTAAAAAGAAGATCTGTATAAATGTGATTTACATATAGTATCACGCTAAGAAAACTAAAAATAAATCCATAAAATATATTAGCATAATGTAAGGAGACAAATTCTTCCAATATTTTTTTAGACAAAACACCTATAATTACTATTAATATGATATTTAGTACTTTTAAAGTTAATATTGATGTAGGAAAAATATATAAAATGCAGGCGTAAATATATACACATACTAAATTATTTGGTGCATTTAAAAAATAGTTGCTGGTATTTACCTCATGAAAATTTCCATTTATTACCTGCAATGCGGCATCATAAATCTGTTCCATATCTGAAAAAGGTTTCAAAGGCACCAGCAGGACAAATGCTAGAGCTACAAACACAAATATTCCAATAATAATTTTAGAAGAAGGAACATATTTTCTCCATGTTTTATATCTTCTTAAAATAAGAAAAAGCGTCCCTCCCACAGCGATGAACAGGAAATCAGTCCATCCTGTCCGCACAAAAAAGGGAAAATCAGCATAATCATATTTAGCACGAATGAATAATGCAGCAACTATAAAACATACAAAAATACTTCCAAAAATACTTTTACAAATTTTTGAAATCAAGTTATATACCTTTTCCATTACCTCCCCACCCTTGAACACTACTTACTGTTTGAAAAACACTTAAAATAGACAAATTATTCTTTATAGTATCTATTTTAACTTCATAAGATACTGTCCATAATTTGTCATCTTGATAGCCTCACCCAGCTTGTGTACCTGCTCGAGAGTAATAAATCCCTGTCTCCACGCAAGCTCCTCCAGGCATCCTACATAACAACCTGATTTCTGTAATGCCTTCACTGTCTCCGCCGCATCCAACACACTATCCGCCGTCCCGGCATCCATCCATGTCAGTCCCCGATCGAATGGAATTACTGTAAGCTGATTTCTACGCAAATACTCCAGATTCACGTCTGTAATCTCAAACTCCCCTCTAGCTGACGGTTTCAGTCCTCTGGCAATCTCTAAAACCTGATTATCATAGAAATACAATCCCGGAATAATATAATTGGACTTTGGATTCTTCGGTTTCTCCTCAATAGATATAGCCCGTCCTTCCTCGTCAAACTCTACAACACCAAATGGGCGCGGATCATCTACATAATAACCGAATACTTTAGCACCCTGCTCATTTTCCATCGCCTGCTTCATAATCTGATCCATATTGTGGCAATGGAAAATATTATCGCCCAGCACTAAACATACACTATCATCCTCAATAAAATCATGTCCGATAACCAGCGCATCAGCAATCCCCCGAGCCACTTTCTGCACCGCATACTCAATGTGGACGCCCAGATGACTGCCGTCTCCAAGCAGATTACCAAACTCTCTCTCCTCTCCCGGCGGAATGATTACAAGAATCTCCTTAATGCCCGCCTGAAGCAAGGTAGCAATGGGATAATAAATCAACGGTTTGTCATAGACCGGCAGCAATGGTTTGCAGACCGGCTTGGTCATTGGATATAATCTTGTTCCTCTTCCTGCAGCAAGTACGATACCTTTCATTTTTACCTCCGTAAATTACGATTTTTTGTCATTTATTTAATCTGTTTACTAAGCAACTTAATTTGAATTATACTAACTCCATTGAAAAAAGCAATAATTATAATCGATAGAACTGTTTATTGAATTCTGTAATACAAAATCGCTTCTGGCATATCATTTAAAAATAAAAAGTTTGCTGCTAATGTAATTCAACAAAACAACAACAATACTTACAATAACTTTCGCCAGCCCACCATCAATACCAAACAGCATTTGATTAAGACCTAAAGCCACAACTAACGGGACTGCAATCATTTCCATTCCACCAGTAATCAGTCTGGTAGATACAAACTTTACAAATTCTGGCAAAGCCGTTTCAATCTTCCACGACTTACTATGAAAAACCCACAACTTGTTCGTGACAAAGGCAAATAGCACTGCACATACCCATGAAATTAAATTTGCAATAATGATTGTTCCGGAAAACTCCATTCCCATTATTGAAAAATGTAGCCCGCTATGTCTATTTAGTAGCACAGTACACAGACTGTAACTTCCCCAGTTCACTATTGTAGTCATACCGCCCCAGAATAAATATAAAATAATTTCCTGATATTTTTCTATGCACTTCTTAATTTGATCTAACATCTGACACTGCTTTCTCCAATCCTCTTATTTTTTTCATATACGGCACAAGATTGAATTGATAAACTCATCTTGGGTTACAAATTATGAGCAGTTTACCAAAAATGCACCAGATCAAATTTTGAGGTATAATCACTGAAACACATGGTGATTGATGTTTTCTCCTTGAATCTACCGGAATCTATCACATCTCGTTCCTGTGCTTTCTCCATAATAAAAGATTTGACTGCTCTATTATATTATCACTAAGGATAGCACAAATATCAACATAAGAAACTGCTGTTTTGGGCAGGATTCTTCTAATCAATGCTGTCCGCATCCGTCTTTATATCGATACTTACCAGGAATACCGAAGCATCTGGACATACTCCTAAAAGCACTCCGTGAGACGATAAAGGAGCTGCAGGATACCTTAATCTACAATTAGATCTGTCTTCTGCAGTCCCTGTACAGAGTCGGCTTCTTAAACGCAGTTGTCTTGATCACAGAGATGGGAATTTTAAACTTTTTTCTTCTCCAAAAAAGCTTTACACTTACTTTGGACTTGACCCTGCCATCAAATGATCCGGGCAACTCAATGACGACAAAGTCCATATATCCAAATATAGGTGGCTCCAGCCCGACCGGGCGTGTTGCTAGGGAACATCCCGAAAGATAAGAAAGCCGCATAATCACTGCAATATTCTGGATACCCAGTCCCTGACCAATCACATATCAGGGAATAATCTGTTAAGATTATCATTTTTTATTCTGTTGTAATAAATTTGGCTTTTTTCATATCACCTCTTGACATTTTCTAACTAGACTTTCAACGCTTAACTAACTAATATTAACTTCAACTCTCTATTTTCTATGAATAATTTACTACAAAATAATCTATTCTGATTATACATAATTTCCAAAAAAAATCAATGTATCCAATGTATATTTACACGACAAACGCATGAATGTGTTTCCCTACTAAATCTATCGATTTTTAAAATTTTTACAAGTTCATAAGTTCATCCAGATATTTTTCCGGATTTGTTCCTATCGCATACCGTTTCTTTTTCATGCTTAATGGACCGCGTCCCACTTCTGATATCTTCAAGATATTCAATGCCAGCTTCCTGATAATATTCAGATTATAAGCCGCCTGCTTCTCTAATGTGCGATTCCCATCTTCCCGAAATGTCACATCTAAATGCCAGTGATAACTTTCTATCATCCAATGACCGCGCACTGCTCTGGCGGTTTCTTCTATCTCTGTTGGCAGACTGCTGATAAAATATCTCTCCTCCACAGTCTCTTTCCCATCTGCTCCTGTTATGGTGTTCCGCGTCAGGATTATGCT